>NZ_SSXB01000037.1:0-36354 GCF_021698995.1 Blastococcus sp. KM273129
GTCGCCCGCTCCCGCAGCTCGTCGGGGTACTTCCTCGGTGCCGCCATGACTCTCATCCTCACGTGGATTGAGAGCCTCCATCAGACCCGGGGCGGGACAGACGGCGGCACCGACGGCTCCGACGCTGATCGAGCGGCAGACCAGGAGGGCGACCAGTCCTCCCGCCCACAGGACCACGCCCAGGACGTGCAGGGCGACCGCGGTCGGGCCGTAGACACCGCCAGTGCCGCCGGCGTGCCCGACAAGGGCCGGCGGAAGCGCGGCGAGCAGCGCGACCAGGAGCAGACCGAGCGTCCCCCCCATGGTGAGCACCACCCTGGCGGCCATGGCGAGCACCGCAGCGAGGACAGCCACGACGACACGGGCCTGGGCCTGAGGGCTGTCCGCCAGGAACTGGACGACCGCCGTCGGCGTGACCACCGAGAAACCCCGTCCGAGGAACTCGGCCAGCAGCGCCGGAACCGCGGCCAGCGACAGCAGGCTCCATACCAGAGCCGACCACCCGGCGGTGCGCACCCACCGGTAACCGGCGGCACCGAGCAACCGGTCGCCCGGCAGGAGGACCGCCGCACCCAGCAGGCATCCGACAGTCATGACCGCAGCCAGGTCGTGCAGCACCTGCAGCATGGGCACGAGCCAGGCCGCCCCTGCATCGGACCCGGGCAGCCCGGCGACCGACGACTCCTCTTTGGACCCGGCCGACAAGGTCAGCCAGGTCAACAGCAGCGCCGCGGCGGCCGCCGGAAGGAGTACCGGCCAGCGGCTGCGCATGCGGTCGGCTGCCTGCGCAGTCACGAGAGAGTCAGCCACGTGGTTCTCGCTCAGCCCCGAGGCCCTCGCCGGCGCAGGGCCAGCACACCGAGACCGGCGACGACGGCCACCGAGACGCCGAGCATCCACCACAGCCCTGCACCGGCCCCGCCGTCGGCTACGGCCACCTCCTCGGCGGCGGCTTCCGTCACCGGCGGCTCCGGGGAGTCCGTCGAACCCGCCACTCCGGTCGGCCCGGCGTCGGAGGCTTCTGCCCCGGCGTAGCTGAAGGTGAGCTCCCCGGTCACCGGGTGCCCGTCCTGCGAGACGACTCGGTAAGCAACCAGGTAGGACCCATTGCTGCTGAGGTCCACCGGCTGCCGCACCACGGCGTCGGTCTCGGTAGCGGGGCCGGTAGTGACGGAACGCCCGTCGGCGCCGCGGACCACGACCTCGGCCGAGCCAGCCCGGACCGCCTCGGTGAAGGTCAGGGTGATCTGCCGGGGCGGTGTGGTCAGCGTCTGCGCCTCGCTCGGCTCGGAGCTGGCGAGTTCAGCGTGAGCTGACGCGCTGCCGATCCCCAGTCCGAGGACGGTGAGGACGACGGCGGCCAGGGTTGCCAGGCGGAGCAAGAGCGACATGGTCCTGTCTCTTCGGTGCGAACGGGAGCTGTGAAGCGGTGTCAACGGGCCAGGCGCGCCGGAGGCACAGGGCAACTGGAGTGGCTCACGGCTTGGTGCACGCCAGCCGCATGACGATGCCCAGCTTCGAGCGACGCAGATGCTCGATCTCCAGCCCGGCGGCCCGCACCGCCACCTCGGGCTCCCGCAGCAGGTGGTCGGCGGCCAGGCGCAGGAAGGCCGGTTCCAGCAAGCGCTGAACCCGCCGGATCGCCGGGAGCGGACTGGCGACGTGATCGAGCAGCACCAGGCGGCCGCCCGGCCGCAGCACCCGAGCCATCTCGGCGACTGCGGCTCGGTCGTCGGGGATGCTGCACAAGGTCAGGGTGGCGATCACCGAGTCGAAGCTGGAGTCGGGGAAAGGCAGTCGCTGCGCGTCGCCCAGGCACAGGTCTGCCGGCCGGGCCAACTGCGCGGCGCGCGCCTCAGCCCGGGCCAGCATGGCCGGACTCAGGTCGATGCCGGTCAGCTCGACCTCCGGAGGGAACAGCGGGAGGTTCCGGCCGGTGCCCACGCCGACCTCGAGGACCCTTCCCCGGACCTGCCGGCAGGCCCACGACCGGCCGCCCCGGAACAGCAGCCACTCGGCGACCGTGATGACAGCGTCGTAGTGCGCGGCCTGCCGCTCGTAGACGGCGCGCACGCGCTCCGTCGTGGGCGGCGCCGCCTCCGCTCTTCTGCGTGGTGCCATGGTCACTCCTGAAGAAGTGGAGCCGTCGAGGACTCGGGCAGTGGACCTCGGGCGACTGCGGACGGCGGACGTGCTGATGCCGTTGCGGAACCTGAGGGCTCTGCGAGTGGGAACGTGATGGTGAAGACGGCCCCTCCGTCGGGTGCGTTCGTGGCGCTCACCCCTCCGCCATGCGCGCGGACGAGGGTGGCCACGACCGCCAGCCCGATCCCCGAGCCGTTTGCCCGTGCACCCCGTCCTCGGAAGTACCTGTCGAAGACCTGCGGGAGTTCCGCGTCCGGAATCCCCGGTCCGTCGTCACTCACTTCCAGGTGCACCGCATCACCCTGGGTGCCAGTGGTCACGGTCACCCGGCCGCCCACCGGGACGAACTTCACCGCGTTGCCGAGCAGGTTGGTCACCACCTGGGCCAGCCTGACCCGGTCACCGCAGACCGGCGCTGGGGTCAGTCGTAGGTCCAGCTGGAGACCACGCTCGGCGAAGCGGTGCTGGAAACCCGCAGCGACCGATCGCACCAGTTCGGCCAGATCGAGGGTGACGCGCTCCAGGGAGAAGGAGTTGTGGTCGTCGCGGGTGAGGGTCTCCAGGTCGGCGACGAGGCGCCCCAGCCGCAGGGTCTCCTCGTGCAGGGAGGAGACCAGAGCGGGCGTCAGGTCGAGGACGCCGTCCTGGACGGCTTCAAGCTGGCTGCGCAGGATGGCCAGCGGCGTGCGCAGTTCATGGGCGACGTCCGCGGCGAACGACTGCCGGAGCGCCTCCTGCCGTTCGGCGGAGGCGGCCAGCTCGTTGAACGCCGTCGCCAGCTCCGCAACTTCATCGCGCCCGCTCACCATGGCCCGCCGGCCACGGTCACCGGCGCGCAGATCATCAGCTGCTGCGGTCAGCTCCGCGAGCGGGCGGGTGACCCGCCGAGCGAACAGCAGGCCCAGGACCGAGGCGATCAGCGCTACGGCGAGTCCCCCCACGAACAGCAGCCGATTCACGGAGCTGCGGAGCTGCCGATCAGCGAGTGGCACACTGCCCTCGGGGAGCGCGACCAGCAGGGTTCCCCGCGGCTGCCCGTCGACGGTGATCGGAACGGTGACCGGGTCGGCCAGTGGTCCCGCCGCCATCATCTCCCGATGCATCTGCGCCATCTCGCTGGTGGTGCTGCCTGCGGTCGGCCAGACCGTCTCCCCCGCCGCATCGACCAGACGGACCTCGGCACCGGCCATGGACACCGCCGGCCCGAGCTGGTCGAGACGCTCGGGGTCCCAGCCCTCCGCGGACACGTACGCACCGGTGACCGCAGCAGCGATCTGGTCCACCCGAGCCGACCGTTGTTGGTCGAGGTAGGACTCGAAGCGGCTGCTGAACGCGAGATTGACCAACAGGGCGGCCAGGAGGGCCGCGACGAGCGCGATCGCCGCGAAGCCCAGGCCCAGTCGCCGGGCCAGGGAACTACTCATCGGCGGTCGCCCCGAACTTGTAGCCGATCCCGGCAACCGTCAGGACGAAGCTCGGACGCCGGGAGTGGTCGCCGAGCTTCCGCCGCAGGTTCTTGACGTGCACGTCCACCGTGCGGTCGTACCCATCGAAGCCGTGGCCCTGCAGGCGACTGATCAGTTCGGCACGCGTCCACGCCCGCCCGGGACGGGACGACAGGATCACGAGCAGGTCGAACTCCGTGCGGGTCAGCTCGATCGACTCACCGTCGAGAGTCACCTCCCGGCTCTCCTGGTCGATAGCCAGCCGGCCACTGGCGAAGGTCGGAACACGACCGGGCCGTCCGCCGCCGGCGCGGCGGAGGACGGCCCCGACTCGCGCGACGAGCTCTCGCGGGCTGAAGGGCTTGGTCACGTAGTCATCGGCGCCCAGACGCAGGCCCGCCACGCGATCTCCCTCGCTGGCCCGGGCGGTCAGCATCACCACGGGGACGTCGCTGGACCGGCGCAGCAGGCGGAGAAGCTCTTCACCCGGGATGTCGGGCAGCCCCAGGTCGAGGACCAGCAGATCGGGGCGGAGGCGTTCGACCAGGCGCAGCGCGTCTAGACCGTTCTCAGCGAGGAGGACGTGGTAGCCCTCGCGCTCCAGGTAGGCACCGACGAGTTCCCGGATCTTCGCCTCGTCGTCGACCACGAGGACGGTTCCGCTGGCGCGAGGACCTGGCCCACCGCCGAAGTCTGGCTCCACCGCTCAGGCGGCCGCGGACGCGACCGGCTGCCTACCGGACCGGTCGCGCCTCCCGGTCGCCAGGAGACCGACACCGATGGCAACGAGGACGAGCGACCAGAGCTGGGGCTGGGTCAGCCCGAGCAGGACCTCCTCGTTGAGGCGGATCTCCTCGACGAGGAACCGTGCGACTCCGCTGAGCACCGCGTACAGGCCGAAGACGTGCAGCGGTGCCCACCGGGTGCGCAGAACCCACAGCAGCCCGCCGACGGCCAGCGCGACGGCTGCTTCGTACAGCGCTGCGGGATGCACGGGAACCATGGTCGGCATCGTCCCGTCCGGGAAGGCCACTGCCCAGGGCAGGTCAGACGGCTGCCCGTAGGAGCCGTCGCCGGAGAGGAAGCACCCGATGCGCCCGATGCCATAGGCAAGTGACAGGGGTGCGGCCGCGATCCCCGCCAGCTGCCCCAGCGGAAGCTCGTACCGGCGTGCCATCACCACGACGGTCGCGACGCCGGCGATCAGGCCGCCGTACCAGGTGAACCCGGACGGTCCGAACGAATGCAGTGACAGGCTTCCGGCGTGCTCGGCGAGGTAGTACAGCTTGCCGCCGACGAATCCCATGACGGTCGCCGCGATGACGATCGACCAGGCGCGGTCGGGATTCCATCCCAAGCGTCGGAACTCACGGGCCAGCAGGTACCCCGCCACCAGTGCGGCGGCGGCCTTGCTGACGCCGTAGCTGTTGATCGGGAAACCGAAGACCTCGAACAGGACGGGCCGCACGGGTGTGCCTCTCTGTCAATGATGTCGACCGAGCGCTGGTGGGCTCGGTCGATGCGGTCGGTCTCGATCGCTCGGGACTCATCGGGGTTCCGCGAAGGGGTTCCTGGCGCTCGGAGTGCCAGGAGACTCCGGGAGGAACGCGCCCTCCGCTGGAGGTGTCAGGGGGTAGCAGAGTCGCCGGCGTCGTCGGAGGACTCTCCGCCCATGCCGCCGCCCATGCCGTCCATGTGACCGTGCATGTCCTCCATGTCCTCCATCGAGGACATGCCCTCCATCATGGTTCGCATGTGATCCCGCATCTGCTCCTGCATCTGCGGGTCGGACATCATGTCGGACATGGCGGCCATCATGCGGTCGTAGAAGGCCGGATCCTCCATCACCGACTCCATGTGGGAATCCGCTGTCCCGGTTTCCGAAGCGGCGTCGGCGTAGGCGAAGGCGGGAACCCCCACCACAGTGGCACCGGCAATGACACCGGTGGCGACGGCGATGATCGTGCGCTTGCTCAAGAGACTCTTCTCCTCGGTAGGCGACAGGTCGCCGGTGAGCGACCTGACTCCACGGTGCCCACCGGATGTGAAGAATCCGTGTGCCGGATGTGTGGTCGCGATGCGCTCACTGCAAGCGGTCGCGGCCCCAGGGTGCGCGCGTCCTGTGAGTCCACGCCGTACCGGCGCAGCAGTCAGAGAGCCCAGCCCGCCGGCTTGGAGTCGTCCCGGCGCTCGGCGCGCAGCTGGTCGATCTCGGCGCGCAGCTTGATGAGCTCAGCCTGCTTGTCGACGGTCGTCTCGGCAGGGCTCTCCGCGGCCGCAGAGGTGGACGGCCGCTGCATCTTCATCATCATCCACATCATCAACCCCATCCCCACGGGGCAGGCCAGGAGCGCAAGCAGGTACAGCGACTCGGACATCGGTTCCTCCGTTCGGGCGCCCCAGTGGCGCGACGACCCACTATCTCCTAAGGAGGATAGTGGTGTCGACCCCGACTCCTATTTGTCATAGTGGTCGAGCTAGCTCCTATGTGTCATAGTGGACGCCGCGGGAGCGAGAACGCGCCGCAGTCCCATCGTGCGGCCGTCTCCGGTAGCGCCGATCCGGCCACCAGTCGAGCCCGTGCTCCCATCCGAGTCAGCTGGAAGTGACGATGCAGGACCTCTTGCTGTCCACGACGGTGCTCGCCTCCTTCATCGGAGGCGTACTCGCGCTGCTCGCTCCGTGCTGCGTGTCGGTCATGCTCCCGGCCTATTTCGCCTCGAGCTTCCGACAGCGCTCACGCCTGGTCCTCATGACCGTCGTCTTCGCCGCCGGGGTCGGAACGGTGATCCTGCCGATCGCCCTGGGCGCGTCGTTCCTGAGCCGGCTGCTCAACGAGCAGCACGCGATCATCTTCTCGATCGGTGGGGGCCTCATGGTGCTCGCTGGCCTGGCGATGCTCAACGGCTGGAAGTTCATGCTGCCCATGCCGTCCATGCGCACGGGCGGCGGTAGCGGCCTGCGCTCGGTGTACAGCCTCGGCGCCTTCTCCGGGGCAGCCAGCGCCTGCTGCGCCCCCGTCCTGGCCGGCGTCGCAGCAGTGTCCGGAGCAGTCGCATCCTTCCCGGCGGCCCTGGCCGTCGGGATCGCCTACGTCTTCGGCATGGTGGCGCCGTTGACCGTGATCGCCCTGCTCTGGGATCGCCGGGACTGGGGCAAGACGCGCCTGCTGGCCAGCCGAACGGTGACCCTCCGGGCAGGCCGACTGCGCCGCACCGTTCTCCTCTCCACACTGCTCTCCGCCGTGCTCATGATCCTGATGGGTGCGCTGACCATGGTTCTGGCCCTTGTCGGGCAGGGCATGGCGACCGGTGAGTGGCAGATCCGTCTCACCGCGGCCCTCGGCCACGCCGCCGCCCAGGTCGAGGACGCGCTGTCGTTCGTCCCCGGCTGGCTCTCCGCTGCGCTCGTCTTCGGCGCGCTGGCGATGGTCATCGTGCGCGCATTCCGCAACCGGAGCTCGGACGTCGACCCCTCCCCCATTAGCCCGACCGACGGCGAGGACAGCGTCGTCGAACCGACCGAGACCTCACCGACCGGGAGATCATGACCATGAGTGGACGCGGTACGACCAAGAGCCCCAGCGCAGGGCCCAGCACACGAGGCGCACAAGCCGTCGCTGCCGCCCGTCGCGACCAGCGCGGCGGCGGGGCCCGGATCTGGGTGGTTGCCGGGCTCGTGGCGATCCTGGTCATCGGCGGCCTCTACGCCCTCTACCAAAGCAGCACGAGCTCCGCAGGGGCGGCCGACCCCGAGCGCTACGACGTCGGATCACCCGGCCCCGGCGAGGAGGCTCCGGACTTCACCCTGCCGGGGACGGACGGACAGGACGTATCGCTCAGCGACTTCCGCGGGGAGAACGTGCTGCTGTACTTCCACGAGGGGCTGGGCTGCCAGGCCTGCTGGGACCAGATCCGCGACCTGGAGGCGGCGACCCCTCAGCTGGAGGAGGCCGGCGTGGACCGGCTGGTCAGCATCACCAACGCCCCGCAGGACCTGCTGGTCCAGAAGATGGACGACGACGGCCTGGAATCCCTCGCACTGGCCGACCCGGACCTGGCCGCGATCGAGGCCTACAAGGCGAACAAGTACGGGATGATGGGCGACACCACGGCCGGGCACAGCTTCATCCTCGTCGACGGTGAGGGCGAGATCGTCTGGCGGGCCGACTACGGCGGGGCGCCGGACTACACGATGTACCTGCCCGTCGAGACCATCCTCGCCGACCTCGAGGCTGCTCGGACCGACCGATGACCGTCATCACGCTCCTCACCCAGACGTCCTGCTCTTTCTGCGAGCAGGCCAAGGAGACGCTGGCCCAGCTGAGCCGGGAACAGGAGTTCGAGACCCAAGAGATCAGCCTGGAGACCGAGGAGGGTCGGGCGCTGGGGGAACGACACGGCGTCCTGTTCGCCCCCGGCATCTTGGTCGACGGGGACTTCTTCTCCTTCGGCCGCCTCTCCGAGCGCAAGCTCAGGCGTGAGCTCCAGCGTCGCAACGACGTTTCCCACGACCACCGCGGCACGAGCTGGGGATGGAGACGGCCGGGCTCGTGAGGCCAGCGCATCCGGCCGGCGCCGAGAGGGGCCGGCCGGATGCGTTGCAGCCCACACGGTGGACGATCGCGGCGCTACTGGAGGGCCTGTAACTTACTAGCGTGCTTAGTCGATCCCGCGAAGACCGGCGACCGCGGTGACCAGCACAGCTGGCTCCGATCGTGTGCTCAACCGTCGCATCTTCCTGATCGCCGCCGGAGCGCTGAGCTCGACCGCGCTGCTCGGCTGTTCCGCGGGGCTGACCGGCGACGAGGGTGGCGCCGGTGAGTTCGAATTCCGGGAGCCCACAGCCGCGGCGACCGTGATCCCGGAAGAGCGGCGCGCGCCGGCCCCTGCCTTCTCGGGGGAGCTGCTCGACGGCACCCCGTTCGAGTCCTCCTCCCTTGCCGGAGACGTCGCCGTCATCAACTTCTGGGGATCCTGGTGCACCCCCTGCCGGGTCGAGACGCCGGAGTTCCAAGCCGTCCACGCCGACGTGGCCGACCGCGGTGTCCAGTTCATTGGCATCGACGTCAAGGACGAGCGACGACTGGCCGTCGCCTTCGTGGAGAGACTGGGCGTCGCCTACCCCTCGATCTTCGACCCTCGCGGTGAGGTGGCGCTGGCCTTCCGCGGCTTCCCGGCGAACGTCGTCCCGTCCACCATCCTGTTGGACCGGGACGGTCGAGTGGCTGCCGTCTACACCGGCCAGGTCCGCGGTGATGACCTACGCGCTGCGGTGGAGCTGCTGATCGAGGAGACCGAGGCGTGAGCGACCTCGCGGCGACGTTCGCCGGGATCGTCACCGATGGCTCCCTGCTGCTCGCCATGGCGGTGGCGGCACTGGTCGGGTTGATCAGCTTCGCCTCCCCGTGCTGCCTTCCGCTGATTCCCGGCTACGTCAGCTATGTCGCCGGGCTCGCCGGCGCCCAGGCCACCGCCGGCCAGCCCCGGGTTCCGCAGCCTGCCGGCGGCAGCCCCGCGGGGACGGCATCGGCCGACTGCTCCCCCGAGACCGGCAGCACGTCCTCATCACAGGCCGGGCCGGCAGCCGCCGGCCGCGGCCGGGTACTCGCCGGTTCCCTGTTGTTCGTCGCCGGCTTCAGCGCCGTCTTCGTGTCCTTCGGGGCACTGTTCGGCGGCCTGGGCCGGCTGCTGCTGGAGTGGGCACCGCTGCTCACCCGGGTCGCCGGCGTCGTCGTGATCGCGATGGGGCTGTCCTTTCTCGGCGCGATCCCCTGGCTGATGCGCGAACGCCGCATCCACCGCCGGCCGCCGGCCGGCCTGGCCGGCGCCCCGGTCCTCGGCGTCGTGTTCGGCCTCGGGTGGACGCCCTGCCTCGGCCCGACCCTGGCCGCGGTGAACACCCTCGCCTACACCCAGGCATCCGCCGGCCGCGGCGCCGTCCTCGCCCTTGCCTACTGCCTCGGGCTCGGCATCCCCTTCGTCCTGGTCGCCCTCGGTGCCCGGCGCGCCCTCACGTTCTCCGCCTTCGCCCGCCGTCACGCCCCGACGGTGATGCGGATCGGCGGTGGCTTGATGATCTTTCTGGGAATTCTGCTGCTGACCGGCTGGTGGGACGCGCTCATGATCTGGCTGCGGGCCTGGCTGGGCGCCACCGGGCTGAGCACGTCCGCCTTGTGACCGAGAAGTCGCTTCTCCGGTGGGCAGGAATGGCACGAACCCCGACCCGGCTCCTAGCTTCGATAGTAGAGTCCGTGTCAGTTGTCCCTGACGCACAGATCGGCCGAGCCTGTCGTCCATGAGTACGGATCCTGACTCCAGCGAACGCCACGCTGCGCACCCCCGAGGCATGTCGCGCCGCCGACTCCTGGGGATCGCCGGCGGCGGGACGCTCGGCATCGTCGCTGCCGGAGCCACCGGTGGGGTGCTCGGACGGGCGACGGCCGGCACAGCCACCGCACCGGTTACCCCCGGATCCGATGCTGCAGATGCCATCCCCTTCACCGGCAGGCACCAGGCCGGAATTGTCACCCCGGCCCAGGACCGGCTGCACTTCGTCGCTCTCGACGTCACCACCCACAGCCGGGACGACCTGGTCGAGATGCTGAAGACCTGGACGGAGGCCGCCCGACGGATGACCGCGGGGCAGGACGCCGGCCCGGTCGGCGCCGTCGACGGCAATGAGCACGCTGCTCCCGACGACACCGGGGGGGCGCTCGGGCTGCCGGCCTCGGGGCTGACGTTGACCATCGGGTTCGGCCCGACGCTGTTCACCACCACCGACGGCCGCGACCGGTTCGGCCTTGCGGCACGCAAGCCCGCGGCGCTTGTCGAGCTGCCGGAGTTCGCCGGGGACCGCATCGACCCGGCGATCAGTGGTGGCGACCTGTGCGTCCAAGCCTGCGCCAATGACCCGCAGGTCGCGGTGCACGCCGTCCGCAACATCGTGCGGCTGGGTGCCGGGGTGGTCAGTGTCCGCTGGTCGCAGCTCGGATTTGGCCGGACTTCCTCGACCAGTACCAAGCAGGCCACGCCGCGCAACCTGATGGGCTTCAAGGACGGCACGAACAACCTCAAGGCCGAGAACGGGCAAGCCCTCGACAGGTTCGTGTGGGTGGCTCCCGGTGACGGTGGACCGGGAGCGGACTGGCTGGCCGGCGGCTCCTACCTGGTCACCCGACGCATCCGGATGCTGGTCGAGGACTGGGACGCCGTCCCCCTCGGGCGCCAGGAGGCCGCCATGGGACGGCGCAAGGGCAGCGGCGCGCCGCTGGGGCAGCGCGCCGAGTTCGACCCGGTGGACCTCACCCAGGTCGTCGACGGCAATCCGGCCATCCCGGCCGACTCCCACGTCGCTCTGTCCAACCCGACGAACGCCGGGACGGCCATCCTCCGTCGCGGCTACAGCTTCGTCGACGGATCGGACGGATCCGGCCGGCTCGACGCCGGACTGTTCTTCATCGCGTACCAGCGCAACCCGGAGACGGGTTTCGTGCAGGTGCAGCGGAACTTGGCCGGCGATGCCCTGAACCAGTTCATCGAGCACACATCCTCGGCGGTCTTCGCCTGTCCTCCGGGAGTCGAATCCGGTGACGACTGGTGGGGACGAGCACTGTTCACCTGACGTCAATCCCACATCACCGCCCAATGAAGCGCGGTACAGCCGCCGCGACCGTATTGGCCCTCTTGTGCTCCCCACCACGACAACCAGCGAGGACAACCAGTGGACAACAAGGCCCGACGCTCCGCACTCGTCGGACTCCTCGTGCTGACGTTGAGCGCCTGCGGCGCAGGCGACGGGACGAATGAGCAGGCAGCTTCCTCTCCGGCTCCTGCAGCAGTCCCGGGAGTTGTCGCGGTGGGCGCCGACGGCGTACAGGAGCTGACCATCCAGGTGAGCGACGACTACGTGTTCACCCCCGCGACGGTCACCGTGGCCCCCCGGCCGTTGCGCCTTACCGTGCAGAGCGTCGCCGACGAGCTGACGCACGGCTTTCGATTCACTCCCGGGGGCAACCCGCAGGACATCACCGAGGAGATCTCCGTCATCGGCCCCGGCCGCAGCGAGACGGTGGAGTTCGAGGTGGACGAAGCCGGCGACTACCTGTTCGACTGCTCGTTCCACATCGGCATGGGGCAGACCGGCGTCATGACCGTGGCAGCGGACTGACCCGACCGACCCACCGCCGAATCGGCTGGGACACCTCCCCCGGCTGGCCGCAGCGCCATGGGCCCTTCTCGGTCACGCCCCCACGTAGACGGAGATGGCGCCGAAGATGGCGAACCCGGCGGTGAGGAAGATGGGCCCCAGCCGTGAGGTCTCACCTTCGTGCGCCTCTCCGATCATCTCCTCGACCACGACAGCGGTGAGCGCACCGCCGGTGAGCGCGAGCACCGACAAGGTGACGATCTCGGGGGCGTCCCGGAGGGCGAAGTAGCCGAGCGTGGCCCCGAGGAAGATCGGGACGGCGAAGCCTGCCGCGAGCAGCACCCGCCGACCGCGGCTGATGCCGGCCCTGCGCATCGTCGCGATGGCCGCGAAGCCCTCCGGAACATCGGCGGGGACCTGCCCAAGGGCGAGGAGAAGGCCCAGAGCTGGGTTGAGGACCGTGCCGGTGCCGATCATGACGCCGTCGCTGAACAGGTCCAGCGAGACGCCGGAGAAGATCCCCAGTGCGCTCCCCTGCCTCTAACCCCTGCCCATCCTCGCCTGGACATAGCCGATGGCTCGGTCGAGACCGATGACTCCCCCCACGAACGCCAACAAGGGGCACCCACCGGAGATCCGCCGCCATGGCCGGGACGGCCGCGGGCACGCTGTCACCCCTGCTCGCGCCTCGCCGCGGCGTCCTGTCACCGCTGTCAGCCCACCGCGCGCGGTGCGTGTCGTCCCGAGCCGGGAACGCCGTCCTGCCATCGTCCCGCCTTGAGCGGCGAGCGGGCGGAGCCGGTGTGCCCGCCGGTGCACGGCACTCGGATACGAGGTGCTCATGGTGCGCGGCCAGCCTGCCTGCGGCTCGCGGACGGCGGGCACGCAGCTCGCGGAAGGCCTGCTGGATCTCCGCGACCGACAGCAGTCGCTCGTCGGGTCCGACGTCGCCGCCGTTGGCCACACCGCCCGTCACGGCGCCGGCTTCGTCGACGTCCTGCAGCAATGGGCTCACGCGACGGCCGCCAGGTACTGAGGAGCCATGCCGCGCAAGGCGGTCAGCGTGCGGTTCCGCCGGCGGTACAGGGTGCGCGTCGTGATGCCGTGTGCGGTGGCGACCTTCTGGTCGGCGCGCCGGTGGTGCCGGTCGCGGCTGCACTCGGTGGCGATCAGGAGTGCGACGTCCTCGGCGTCGACTCCTGAGCGCACCGCCCACTGCAGCAGGTCGACGACGTCGAGGTCATCCTCTTCTTCGCTGACGGTGGCTGACAAGAGTCGAGTGACATCGCCGGCTGGTGGTCAGGACCTCGACCCGGTCGCGGTGGTAGCGGCTGCCGGGGCGCAATTCGGCGAGCACGGCCCGCCGGGTTCCGGCGCGCAGGTTCGCCGCGATCGCCCGCGGCCGGCGTTGCCATGGGTAGCGGCGGATCTGGCAGGCGAGCTCGCCTGCGACCACGGCGAGGATGTCGGGGTTCAGGTCTGCGAGCTGCCTGGCCATCGTCCGCACCAGCCCGCTGAGCAGGTGCAGTGTCAGCAGCAGAGCATCGTCGTCGCGGCCACCGTCCACGGCGGCCAGCCGGACGAGCGCGGCGAGCACGGCGTCGGGGCGGTCGCCCGCGCCCCCGTCGGCCCAGACGGCGAGCAGGTCATCGATGCTGCTCACCTCTGCCAGGGCCGGCTCGGTGGCTGCCCAACGGACGAGGATCGCGTCGCCGTCCAGGCGCGCGGCGAGCGCCGGCCAACTGCCGACGATGGTGGGGTCGTGGAACATGTGCGAGTCCTCCGGCATCGGTGTGATGCCGTCGACGCTCTGCGGAGATGTTCAGCAAGCCGCCACCTCGCAGGGGTGACAGGAGACGGCCGCGTCACCGCGTGACCGGCTCGATCCCGGTATCGCGTCCGCGGACACTCGGCATCTCGCAGCGAGGGGGTGACGAGGCAAGAAGCGAGGGGTGACGTAAGCGAGGTGCGACGACGAAGGCGACCTGTTCCGGGGTGACGTCCGGCTCAGCTACTCCTCACGTCCGTCGACCGGGGTCGTCACCGCGCATGGGCACGACTCCCGTCGCCCTCGACACAGACACTGCCCGCCGATGGCGATATCCGGTCAGCGGCCCTATGCGGGGATCCCCACCGGGTGGTAATCCGGGCACTTCTTCCACGACACGGTTGTGACCTTTGC
This sequence comes from Blastococcus sp. KM273129, assembly GCF_021698995.1. Lineage (NCBI taxonomy): Bacteria > Bacillati > Actinomycetota > Actinomycetes > Geodermatophilales > Geodermatophilaceae > Blastococcus > Blastococcus sp. KM273129. Next base: position 13,921 of record NZ_SSXB01000037.1, read on the forward strand.
GATGTCGCCTGTAAGGCGTTGGCCCTGCGGGGCGGTGGCTCATGCATTCCCTCAGGCGGTGCCCAGGGGGCTGTCGATGAGGTGGCACCAGGCACCGTTTTGCCCGCCGGGACGGAGCTCGATCGGCAGCCCCAACTGCTGGAGTGGGCGCGTTGGCCGCAGCGCGGTTCCTCGCGCTCCCACCGTGCCGTCGGCGAGACGCAGCAAGAACGACGACCGTCTCGAATCTCAGCGCACGGGGAAGTCCACGCTGGCGGTCGTGGCGGTGAACTCGTCGAGGCGGACGGTGACCGTGAGAGTCCAGGTGCCGGCAGCCGGGATGGACATACCGTCGCCGATGAAGTGGCCGGGACCTCCCGGAAGGAGGTCCACCTCTAGTGGCCCGATCTCCTGTGCCTTCTCGCTGAGCGTGACCTCGATCCCGTCCGGCTGGGTGAGCTGCCCTGACCCGTCGAACACGTAGATGTGCAAGGTGTTCGGTCCGGTGCTCGCCGGGTCGACCGTCAACTGCACGGCACCGGTCGCTTCTACGTCGATGGCGCCTTGGAGCGGAAGAGTCACGTCGACGGGCTCGACGATCGTGGAGCGGGCCGGTGGTGTCCCGACCAGGACCGCCGACAGCGCCAGGATGACGGCTCCGATGGCGACCTCGATGAGGACCGAGCGCCGGAGGGGACGTACGTCCGGCGATCCGGCGTCGGCGGGGGTGTCGGTTCGGTGATGCACGTGCTGTTCCGCCGCGGTATCTGCTTCGCCGGCGGCGAAGGCGTGCGCGGTGACCGTCCGTCGACCCGGGCGGGGACGTGGGCCTCCGAGCTGCTGCTGAACCCAGACGCGCGACACTCCCGCCACGGCCAGGAGCACGATGACGACCAGCACCTTGGCCAGGAGCAGCTGCCCGTACGTCGTCCCCGCCAGTGCGGTGGGAGAACCGACTTCCCGTACCGACTGCAGGACGCCGGTCACCACCAGCGTGCCGACCGATCCGAATGCCAGCTGGGAGTACCGCAGCAGAGCGGTGGCCAGGTGTGCGGCCGGCCCTCGGGGCCGGACGACGACGACCAGAAGCGCGATCAGACCGCCCAGCCACACCGCCATGGCCAGCACGTGCACCGACGTGATGGAAACGGCCAACCCGGGCAGAGATCCGGCAGCGGCGTGGCCGACGGCAGCGACCGTGACCGCCAGCCCCAGAAACAGAACGGCCCCCACGATCGCGAGCGGAACGGTCGGCTGAGCCTCCCGGCGCCACACGACCGTCAACACCGCGGCCAACGCAAGGCCGCAGAGGATCCGCAACAACACGATGACGCCGAAGCTGGAACCAGTGGTGGCGGATAGCAGGGACGGATCGAACACGGCTTCCAGACCGACACCGCCCACGTACGGACCCTGCAGCAGGAACGTGAGCACAGCCGCGGCCACGATGGCCACGAGGCCGGCCGAGGTCAGTCGCCGCATCGTCCGGGCGCCCCATCCGGCCGGCCAGCAGAGGAACAGGAACACCGGGATGCCGATGGTCAATGCCATTCCGGCGAAGCCGAGCCACCGGGCGACCGGCAGCGCCACGCCCAAGGCCCCGTCGACGTCGTCTCCCCCGGCCGCCGACGAGGCAGGCACGAGCTCCCCGTCACCGACGACGAACGCGTAGGCCCCGGAGATCGGATGTGCGTCCTCGGAGACCACCCGGTACGAGACGGTGTAGCTGGCATCAGTAAGCCCCGCACGAAGTGGCGCGACGACGGTGACGCCGTCCTCCACCGGCGAGCCGGTGTCCACCCGCTCCCCGCCCGGCCCCAGCACTCGGACGTATCCGGCGCCTACCGAGACCGGTTCGGTGAACTCGAGCTCGACCTCAGCGGGTGCGGCATCCAGTCGCGCCCCGTCCGCCGGCGTGGTGGCGACCAGGGTCGCGTGAGCGGACGCGGGCGGAGCGGTGACGACATCGACTGCGAGCCCGCCGGCAAGGGCCGCGAGCGTGAGCACCGCGAGCGCCGTCCACCGCCTCCAACTGGCAGGCGCCGGCGCAGAGCGGCGGAACGTCACTGACCCCGCGGGCCGCGCCACGCGATCGAGCCGACCGCGACCAGGCCAACGCATGGCATTGCCTCACAGACTTCGACGGATAGCACGGTCGGACAGCTGACGGTGAGCCCGCCGGAATCCCGAGTTGGTCGGTCCGCGGGCGACACAGGAGGTCGCGGATAGGTGTTCACGCGGCCGGGCGCACCTCAGGAACTGCGGGAGACACGGGACCGCCAGAACCACAGGCCCCCGGCGAGCGCCGCGGCGAGGAGAACGATGGTGACGATTAATCCCGTGCTGGTCGACTCGCCCTCTGTCGAGGGCTCCGCGACCTCTTCCTGCGGCTCCACGGTCGGTGCGCTGGCCGAACTCGGAGTCGACGTCGCGGCTGGGCTCGACGGCGCGGTCGTCGTCGCACCCGCGGGGGCGGCCGCGACGGTGATGGTCGGTGCGGGGTTGTCCGGTTCCGGATCGGCCTCGGTGGGGAGCTCGATCCATGCATCTTCGCGGCCATCGGAGTACCGCAACAGGGCCTTGAACGGTAACTCGGTGACGTCGAGCGGCAGCCGTTCGATCGTGACGCCGTACTCGAGGTCTTCGCCCGGAGCGATGGCCGGACCCCCGATCTCGTATCCGTCCGCGGTGGGCGCCAGGGTCCAACCGGCCGGCCCCGAGGCCAGGGACACCTGCTCCGGGAGGATCCCCTCGGGCAGCTGCGTCTTCACTCCGGCGATACCGGCGGTATCCGACTCAGCGGCTGCCGAGAACACCACGGTCACCGGGCCCGCACCGGCCTGTGCGCCGGGCGCACTTGCTTCCACGTGCGCCCTCGCAGGTCCTGCGCCGGCGAGCACGAGGCCCAGGACGGCAGTCGTCGTGACGACGGCACGTTGGCTAAAACGAGTCAACATTCTCTCCACGGTGTCCTTAGTCGTTGGCAGTGTCCGAGAAGTTCCCGCCCGGCGACGGACCGCTGAGACGTCCACCCGAACGCTCAGGCGGGTGCACCGGCGAGCTGCTGCTCTCCGCGTCGTCCGTGAAGTGGCCTTCACCGAGGGCTGCCGCAATACCGCTGTGCGCGCCCGCCGTTCGCCGACTGGTGGGAATGGGAATGGCACCGACATCTCCTCCACAGACTCTGCGAGACGGGCGAGAACTGCTGTCCCGACGGCGTCAGCCCCCACAGGCACCGACCCGGATGCCGCGGGCGTTCAGCCAGGCAACCGGATTCGACGCTCCGCTGTACATGGCGCCGTTCGGATGGACCTCGAAGTGCACGTGCGGCCCGGTCGAGTTGCCTCTGTTGCCGACCTCCGCGATCTGCTCACCGGCCATGACACGGTCGCCGGGGCGGACGAAGTAGTCGTTGATGTGCCCGTAGACGTAGACAGCACCGTCGTCCCCGAGCAGGTAGACAGCCAGCCCGAAGCCGGTGGCCGTCCCGGCACGCTTGACGGTTCCCGATATGGGGGCATACAGCGGGGTGCCGATGGGAGAGGCGACGTCCACCCCGTTGTGCGAGGTCCCCCAGCGTGCGCCGAAGCAGCTGGTGACCCGTCCGGAGAACGGTGTGGCGTAGCCGGACGACCCCGATCCACCGGAGCCGCCGCCGGAGCTGTCGTTCCGGGCCGCCGCGGCCGCCTCGGCGGCTTCTCGGGCTGACCGTTCCGCCGCCGCTGCGGCGGCGGCCTCCTCGGCTTGCTTCTGGGCCATCCACTGCTGGTAGGCGTTCCGTGCGCCCTGCAGCTCGAGCACCTTGATCTGGGCGGCCAGCAGCTGCGCCTCGAGCGTCGCCTTCTGCGCGGCCACCTCGGCGTAGGCACGCTGCTGGTCGGCCAGCTGGGCATCGGCCCGCGCCTTGGCGTCCTGTGCCGCCTCCTCGGCGGCGGCCATCTCATCGCGGGCGGCGCGGGCGGATGAGTCGGCGTTGGCCTGGACCACCTTGGCGACCTGGAGCTGGTCGAGCACGTCCACCTCGTTGGCCGCGACATAGTCGAGCAGGGCGGCGCGCTGGATCAGCTCCGCGGGGCCCTCGGCATCCAACAGCGCTGCCGTCGTGGAGGCCGCCGACCCGTTCATGTAGCTGTCGCGGGAGAATTGCGCGATGCGGGCTTCCGCTGCGGAGACGGCAGCCGCGGCCGCCTCCAGTTCGGCTGCCATCTGCTCGGCCACCGACTGCGCCTGCAGGAGCGCCTCCTCCGCGATCATGTAGTCGGTTCCCGCGGCCTCGGCCTCGATGCCGACGCGTTCGAGCTCGGCCTCGGCGGCCGCCACCAGCCCGGCGATACGGCCGACCTCCGCCGCCGCAGCCTCCTGCTCGGTCTGCGCGGCGCCGATCTGGTCGTCCGTGGGATTCGGAGGCGCGGGAGCGGCGAGGCTCGGGGTTCCAGAGCCGATGAACGCAACGCCGGCCAGCGCACCGACCAGTGCGGTCCGCAGCGGCCGGCGGAGGCCCGGACGGCTCGCTGCAGGCCGGCGGCGGCCGGCCCGTCCCGTGCGTGTCGGGTTGACCGGCCGGAAGGGACGGTGGTGGGACATGGCTTGCTCCCCGGGGAAGAGGGTGGCGGTGCGGATGAGCCCGAGCAGAGTCCCACTATCACCATTAGTAGCGGTGGCAACACGCGGAACGACCGCCACGGATCGTCACCACGCAGTGACTCAAGCGACGTCAGGAGCGCGCAACCCGCTTCGCTCGCAACGGGGTCACGCCCCAGGTCCACGTTGACCTAGTGCGACCCCGCGGTTTCCCGATCGATCACCGATCAGCAGGAAGCTAGCTGTTCGCGCTCCCATCCCCGTGTCAGTAGTCATCACGGTGTGCGGGTCGTCTCCCGGCAGTCGCCTGGTATCAGATCGATCCACCCATCTCGCGGGTCAGCCCTCAGCCACAAGCCAGGTCGATGCCGCGCGCAGCGAGCCACGGCGTGGGGTTGACGCGGTTCGCGTAGAGCCCCCCGGTGTGCGTCTCGATGTGCAGGTGCGGACCGGTCGACTGACCTCTATTGCCCACCTCGGCGATCTGCTGGCCCGCCGTGACGACCTGACCCGAGGTCACGAAGTACTGGTTGATGTGACCGTAGACGGTGATCGTGCCGTCCGGGTGCTCGATGTAGACCGCGTAGCCGAAGCCGTTCGCCGTGCCGGCGTGCAGGACCACGCCGCCCTCGGGGGCGTAGATCGGCGTCCCGATGGGGGCGGCGATGTCGACGCCGTTGTGGTTGGTCCCGGACCGGTTGCCGTAGCAGGACGTGACACGGCCGGCGACCAGAGAAGCCGTGCCGGCTTGAGCTCTAACCAGCTCCTTGCGCTCTTCCTGCTCCCAGGCGGCGGCGGGATCGGCCACCCCCCGACTGGCGAGCAGCTGCGTCTCGGCCGCGCGGAGCTGCTCCTCCAGAGCCGCCCTCTCCGCGGCGGCGGCGTCGTACGCCTCCTGCGAAACCCCCAGCTGAGCCTGCGCGGCCGCCTCGGCCTCGGCGGCGGCACGCGCTGCCGTCTCCTGCTGCGCGACCGCGGCCTTCGCAGCCCGGTCGGCCTCCTCCTGCCGCTGCTGGACCTCCTCGAACGCCTCCAACCGTTCCGCACGGTCCTCGCCAAGCAGGTCCATGGTCGCGGCCCGCTGCAGCACCTCCTCCGGCCCTGCCGCTTCCAGCAGGACCGCCGCGTCGCCGAGTGGGTCAGCCCCCATGTAGAGCTCCCGACCCACGGCGGCGACGTCCTCCTGCCCCTGCTCGACGGCGGCCTGCGCGGCCGCGAGCTCCGCAGCCGCCGCGTCCGCCGTGGCCCGGGCCGATGCCAGCTCTGCCTGGGCGGCGCGCGAGGCCTCGGCAGCCGCCTCGGCCTCGATGGTCGCCCGCTGCACCTTCTCCTCGGCAGCGGCGAGGAGCTGGTCGATCCGCTCGATCTCCGCGGCGAGCTCACTCCCCGCCGCCACGGCCTGTGGCGGATTGCCGGGGGCGGCGAGTGCCGACTGCGCGGCCGCCGCGACGAGCAAGGCCGCCATCGCTGCGGCGACCGCGCCGCGGCGGGGGGTCCGCCGCGGGGCTCGACTGGCACGGGTGGGTACGGAGGTGCTGGCTGAGTTGACGGTCCGAGCCCCGCGTCGGGCGGAGCTGCCCTCGGATGCGACGGTGGTCGGGGCATGACAATGGTGCAGGGGCGCCAAGGCGGCGTCGCTCCGTTCTTCCTGGCCGCCTACCGGGTTAGCTGACGGGTTCGGGCGGGAAGGCGCCCTACCGGGTGCGCGCAGGCGCACCCGGATTCACCCCAGGGGGATCGGTGGGTCCCCGGTCCGTCCGGCTGGGAAGCGGACGGTTCGGCGGGGCCGGTCGAGGTCCTCGCTCTGAGGACGGGGCTCGGCCGGACCGGAGAGGACGGTAGTACGAAGACGCTTAGTTGTCACGGTCGGGTAACGGATCGCCTCAGTGATGACTGGCAGAAGGGTGCGGGGCTGGTGCCGGCCGGCACGTGCCCATGCGCGGAGGAGCCATGCCGCGCACCCCGAGAGGATCGCTGTGCGCGTGCGCCCCGCCACCTCCGACGGTCAGGAGACCCCGCCGTAGGAGTGCAGCCCGGTCGAGACCAGGTTCACGAAGAGCAGGTTGAACACCAGACTGGCGAAGGCGACGAGGTTGACCCACGCCGCGGGCCGGCCACGCCACCCGGCGGTGGTACGAGCGTGGAGATAGGCGGCGTACAGGGCCCACGAGATGAACGCCCACGTCTCCTTGGGATCCCAGCCCCAGAACCGTCCCCAGGCACTCTCCGCCCAGATCGCCCCGGCGACCACCGCGAAGGTCCAGACCGGGAAGCCGAAGACCGCCGTGCGGTGGGCGACGCGGTCCAGCGCCTCCACCGTGGGCATCCGGCCCCACAGGCCGACGGGCAGCTCCTCACCTGCGTTCCGCGACCGTTCCCGGTGCGCCGCCACCAGGAGCAGAACGCTGGCCACGGCACTGACGATGAAGATGCCGAAGGAGAGGATCGCCGCCGACACGTGCACAGCGAGCCAGTCGGAGCGCAGCGCGGCGATCAGCGGCCCCGACTCGGCATAGAGGTACAGCCCGATCAGGACCAGGCCGAACACCACGGGACCGAGCACGAACAGCCCCAGCCCCCGCAGCACGGGAGCACGGAGCCCGAACACGAGGAAGGCGACGACGCCGGCCAAGAGGGCCGCCGTGCCGAACTTGTACATGTTCCCCCACGGCACACGGCCGGTAGCCAGGCTGCGCGCCACCAGCACGTCGGCATGGGCAAGAGCGCCGACGGCGGTCACGGCCATCCCGACCGGTCCACAGCGACGGCTCGGCGACTCGCCGTCGGCGGCCTGCGGCTCCGTTGGCTGCTCCGTACCTGCACCGGCGGAGACGAGCGCGGTCCTGCGAGGCGACGGTCGCCGCCCGAAGGCGGGGTCCGCCGCGAAGGCGAGCGCCGCGACGGCGTAGACAACGATCGAGACGGTGAACAGGGTGTCGGACAGCGTGGAGAGCTGCTCTGACGTTATGGGGAGCCTTCCTGACTCGTCGAACCCGGCACTCGGGGCAACCGGGTGGGAGAGGGAATGTGGAACGCCGCTGCCTTACGGCGATGCCGGGTCAGGCGTGCAAGGAGCGGGGTGTGAACCTCCGTCGGCATGTGCACCGTCTGCAGCGGCATCTGCCCACTTCGGCGCCGAACTCGGTGACCATGTCCTCGTCCGACTGGGCGCCACGCCCGTCGGTCATCCGCAGCGGCGGCGCCGGGCGTCTGTACCCTCTCCTAAACTTCGTCGTAGCAGGAGCGAAGCCCCGGCATGAAGGCGTGCGGGCCCCGGTTCATGCCCGTCACGTCCGACTGGCCTGACCGACACACCGAGGAGAAGCGCACCGGTGAGCAGGAATCTGAAGATCTCGGCAGCGCTCGTGGCGGTGTTCGTCCTGGCTGTCACCGTGCTCCTCGGACTGAACGACGACCGCAGCGCCGCCCCCGGTGCCACAGCCGACGCCGCGCTCGTCCGGGACGACAGCCATCGGCTCTCCACTGCCGAAGACGGCCGGGTGACCCTGGTGGAGTTCCTCGATTTCGAGTGCGAGAGCTGCCGGGCGGCCTATCCCTTCGTCGAGCAACTCCGGGAAAGGTACGAGGGCGAGGTCACCTTCGTCGCTCGCTACTTCCCCATGCCCGGTCACGCCAACGCCGAGAACGCCGCTGTTGCTGTCGAGGCCGCCGCTCAGCAGGGAGAGTTCGAGGCGATGTACCACCGAATGTACGAGACGCAGCCGGAATGGGGTGAGCGCCAGGACTCCCAAGCCGCGCTCTTCCGGACGTTCGCCGCAGACCTCGGCCTGGACATGGCCGCGTATGCCGCCGCGGTCGCCGACCCGGCCACCCTCGAGCGCGTTCTGCGGGACCGCGAGGACGGGCTGGCCCTGAGGGTCGAGGGCACCCCGACGTTCTTCCTCAACGGGGAGAAGCTCGAGGTGAGCTCGACGGACGAGTTCATCGAGCGCATCGATGCTGCCCTCGCCGGCTGAGAGGGTCGACGGCCGCTCTCCGGCTAAACCCCGGCGTACCTCCACGAGCCACGAGGGCCGGAACGGACCGGGTCCTGCGGACTGCACCACCACCGCCTGGCTGCTGTTGGTCGGGGGTCTGCTCGGCCTGGCAGCTTCCTTCGTCCTAGCTGTCGAGAAGTACGCCCTGCTCGCCGACCCCGGCTACGTGCCGACCTGCAGCCTGAATCCCGTCCTCAGCTGTGGGTCGGTGATGTCCAGTCCCCAAGCCGCCTTATTCGGCTTCCCCAACCCCCTCCTGGGTGTCGCAGGATTCCCCGTCGTCGTCGTGACCGGTGCGGTGCTGCTCTCCGGAGCACGGCTGCCCGGCTGGTTCTGGGGGGGACTGCAGCTGGGAGTCACGGGGGCCGTCGTCCTCGTGCACTGGCTGATCTTCAGCAGCATCTACCGCATCGGCGCTCTCTGCCCGTACTGCCTGGTCGTGTGGGCGGTGACGATTCCCGTCTTCTGGTACGTGACCTTGCGCAACCTCGCGGCCATCCACCTCCGGTCGCCTTCTTCCCTGGCCCGGGTGGTCGAGGCAGTGCGATCGGTACACGGCGTCGTGCTGACCGCTTGGTTCCTTCTGATCACTGCCGCCATCGCGCAGCAGTTCTGGCTGTACTGGAGCACCCTCGTTGACTGACAACCTGCGTCGCGCATCGTGGGCGTTGTGCGCCCTCGCGATCACGGTTGCCCTAGCGGGATGTTCGGGGAGCGGTGGCAGCAACGCCAGCACCGCCACGGAGTCGGCGACGTTCGACTTCACGGGCAGCACCCCCCTCGGGGAGGTCATCCCCGTGGAGTCCCGCCAGTTCGCGCCGGAGTTCGGCGGTGAGCTCCTCGACGGCACCGAGTTCCGGTCGACATCCCTTGCCGGGGACATCACGGTCATCAATTTCTGGGGCTCGTGGTGCGCTCCGTGCCGCGTCGAGACGCCGGAGTTCCAGGCGGTCTACGCGGATGTGGCCGACAGCGGCGTGCGCTTCCTCGGCGTGGACGTGAAGGACCAACGGCAACTGGCACAGGCCTTCGTGGAGTCGGTGGGCGCGGAGTATCCCTCCCTGTTCGACCCACGCGGCGAGGTGGCCCTGGCCTTCCGCGGGTTCCCCGCGAACGTCGTGCCGAGCACCATCCTGCTGGACCGGGCCGGCCGGGTGGCCGCCGTCTACGTCGCCGTCGTCCCGGAGGAGGACCTGCGGCGATCCCTCGACCTGCTCCTGTCCGAGGTGACCCCACGGTGAGCGGTCTCGGCGAGTCCTTCGCCGCAATCGTGAACGACGGCTCACTCCTCCTGGCTGTAGGCGTGGCCGCCCTGGTCGGGCTGATCAGCTTCGCATCACCGTGCGTGCTGCCGCTCGTCCCGGGCTATCTGGCCTACGTCGCCGGGTTGACCGGAGCCCAGTCTGCGACCCGCTCGCCGGAGGCCACGGGGAAAGCCGGTGACACCGGTGGCCGGCCAGCCACGGTCACCGTGGCGGCGACGGCCCAGCCGCGCCGTGTGATGCTGGGCGCGTTTCTGTTCGTCCTCGGCTTCACGGTCGTCTTCGTGTCGTTCGGCGCTCTCTTCGGCGGCCTGGGGCGCCTCCTCCTCGAGTGGACGCCCGTGCTCACCCGGGTTATGGGTGTCGTCACCATCCTGATGGGGGTGGCCTTTCTGGGGGGCCTGCCTTGGCTCCAGCGCGAACGGCGGATCACCCGGCGTCCACCGGCCGGTCTCGCCGGCGCCCCGGTACTCGGTGTTGTCTTCGGGCTCGGCTGGACTCCGTGCCTCGGCCCGACGCTCTCCGCGGTGAACACCCTGGCGTACACCGAGGCCTCGGCCATGCGCGGCGCCGTCCTGGGGTTGGCGTATTGCCTGGGCCTCGGCATCCCGTTCCTGCTGGTGGCACTGGGCGCCCGTTGGGCCCTGGACTTCTCGGCCTTCGCTCGCCGGCACGCGGCGACGGTGATGCGCCTGGGTGGCGTACTGCTGATCGCCCTCGGGGTCCTGCTGGTCACCGGCGGGTGGGACCACATCATGATCTGGCTGCGCGCCTGGTTGGCCACCACGGGCCTCGGCACGTCTGTCGTCTGACGCGACACGCCACTACTATGCCCCTTAGGTCACCGTCCGATCACGCTGTGCTCTGATGGGCGGGACGTTCGGCGCGACCCACGAGGACGAGCAGTGACACGACGGCAGCCCCGCCCTGTGCGGCCTCGGCTCTCCGAGTCGCCGCCGCTCCGCCAGCGGCGGCGACTCCTGCTCAGCAGCGTCGTCCTGGGTGCCGTGGCCGCCAGTCTCTGGGAGGGCGGCTGGGGTCTGCAGACCCCGATCGCCCATGCGCACGATGCCCCTGTGCAGCCGGTGCTCTCCGAGTACGGAACCGGCGACGTTCTGGCCGACGTCGACGCGCGACCACAGATCGCGGCAGCCGAGGTGGCAGCCCGCCGCGAGGAGCTGGCGGCCTCTCGGGCGGCACGGGAGGAGGCCGCACGACCGGACGCGGTCATGCCCGTCGAGGGTCGCATCACCAGTGGCTACGGCGCTCGATGGGGCACGACGCACTACGGCTTGGACATCGCCGCGCCCATGCTGACACCGGAGTACGCGGCGGCCGACGGCATCGTCCTGCGTGCCGGTGCCGCCAGCGGATTCGGTCTGGCGGTGTACATCCTGCACGACAACGGGGATGTGACCGTGTACGGCCACATGGAGAAGATCCTGGTCGAGGCAGGGCAGGAGGTGCGGGCCGGCGACACGATCGCGCTGTTGGGCAACCGGGGGCAGTCGACCGGCCCGCACCTGCACTTCGAGGTGTTCCAGGGCGGGCTCGACGGCCGCCGGGTCAGCCCATCGGCCTGGCTGCGCGAGCGTGGCGTCGCCATCTGAGGTTCGGCGCGGGTGAGCTCAGGAGCGGCGCTGCCGGAGCACCTTCTCGTTCAGCTCGGCCAGGTAGGTGTTGTACGCGGCGAGCTCGGGATCGCCCGTGGTGTCGATCCTCGGCGCCTGGTAGAGCGCCACGGCCTTGTGCGGCTCCCCGGCGTCCGGATCCCGCTCCACCTCGATGCGCATGAACCGGCTGTAGAACCACAGCCCCATCAGGCCGTAGACCGGCCACTGGAACGCATAGGACAGGTTCTGCGCATCCCAACCGCGGATCTCGGCGCGTTGCCACTGCCACCAGCCGAGCTGCAGCGTTGCCAGGAAGAGCAGCGCGACAACGAGGTGCATGAGCAGGTAGCCCGGCCGTAGCAGGCGGGACCACAACCGTTCGGGCTTCAACGAGGCAGCCGATGCACTCTCGGGTTCCCAACTCATGTCGGCGCCCTCTCATGTCGCTGGTGCTCGAGGTGGTGCGCCGATCGGCGCCCGAGCCCCGTGGCTAGACTACTAACGTGCTTAGGCGATCCTCCCTCCGGCGACCGCTCCCGGCGCTGACAGCTCTGGCCGTCGCCACGATGCTCGCCGGGTGCGGCAGCACGGGCCAGGAAGACCACGGCGGGAACCACGTGGCCGAGCTCTCGTCGGCGGCCGACGACGGGCCTTACGCCGGCCGGGAACTCGCCGATCCCCGCCCGCGACCGGACTTCACCCTCACCGCCCAGGACGGGGCCCGTTTCAACTTCGCCCAGGAGACCGGTGGAGAGCCCACGCTGCTGTTCTTCGGCTACGCGAACTGTCCCGACGTCTGCCCGACGACGATGGCCGACGTCGCTCTCGCGCTGCGCTCGGTTCCCGAGGACGTCGCAGCCCGCACCCAGGTCGTCTTCGTCACCACCGACCCGGCGCGGGACACGCCGGAGTTTCTCGGCGAGTACCTGGCGCGCTTCGACGCCGAGCTTCCCAACCGCTTCGTCGGCCTCACCGGCACCCAGGCCGAGGTGGAGGCGGCCCAGGTGGCGGCGGAGGTCTCTCTGGCCGAGGCGGACGGCACGATGCACGCCACCAGCCTCCTGCTCTACGGCGCGGACGACATGGCGCGCGTGATGTTCTCCGCCGGGGACACGTCCGACGAGATCGCCGACGACCTGACGACGGTGACCGACAGCTGACCTCCTCCGAGGACTGACGTCAAACGAGGCGCTCCGATGATGTGGATGCCCGAACACCCGCCGACCCTGCTCCGCCTGCTGACTCCCCAACTGGACGCCACCACGGTCTTTCCGGCCGTCGCGCTGCTGGTTCTGATCGTCTACCTGGCGGGAGTCCGGTCGCTGCGCCGCCGGCGCATGCCCTGGCCCTGGCACCGGACCGCGAGCTTCGTGTCCGGCATCCTGACCGTGGTGCTCGTGACGGCCACGCAGGTGATGGGCTACTCGATGGCCCTGTTCTCGGTCCACATGTTCCAGAAGATGGCCCTGAGCGTGGTGGCGGCGATGCTGCTCATGCTGGGCGCGCCGGTCAGCCTGGCCATCCGGACGCTGCCCCGCCGCGGTATCGGCGCCATGTGCCGAAAACTGTTGCTGGCAATCCTGCGGAGCCGGACGGCGCGTGTGCTGGCGCACCCGGTGGTCACCACGACGGTGTTCATCGGCAGCCTGTACGGCCTCTACTTCACCCCCCTGTTCGACCTGCTCATGCGCAGCTCCGCCGGGAACGTCGCCATGCTGTTGCTGTTCCTGGGCACCGGCATACTGGCCTTCGGCGGGGCCTTCGCCATCGGGCCGTGGCCCCACCGGGCCTCCCCCGGGATGCGGCTCATCGAACTCTCGGTGCCCGGGCCGCTGCATGCCTTCTTCGCGGTGGTCGTGATGATGGCCAGCGCACCGCTCGTGAAGACTTTCGCCCACCCGCCGGACGCCTGGAACGTCGACGCGATGACCGACCAACTCGCGGCGGGCAACATCGTCTGGGGCTTCGGCGAGTTCCCCACGATCCTCGCGACCGTCATCATCTACGTCCAGTGGGTGCGCTCGGAACAGCGCCGCACACCGGCGGCGGACCGTCGAGCCGAGGCGGAATTCGATGCCTACAACGCCCACCTGGCCCAGCTGGCAGCGCGGTCCTCGTCGGCTACCCGGCGATGAGTCCGGGGCATGAGTTCGGTTAGGTACAGCTTGCGGTGTATTCAGCCGTTCCTGTACAAAGGCGCCGTGATGCCCGTCCTCCATGCCGAGTCGCTCGCCCGCTTCGGCCACGCTTTGTCCGACCCCACACGCACCCGGCTGCTATTGGCCCTGCGCGAAGGGCCGGGCTACCCGTCGGAGCTCGCCGACCTGCTCGGAGTGAGCCGGCAGAGCCTTTCCAACCACCTGGCCTGTCTCCGCGGCTGCGGCCTGGTCGTGGCCGCGCCTGAAGGTCGCCGTTCCCGCTACGAGCTGGCCGACCAGCGCTTGGCGCACGCCCTCGGGGATCTGCTCGGCGTCGTCCTGGCCGTCGACCCGGAGGCATGCCCGGCCGCAGCCGAGGAGGACTGCTGCTCATGAGCACTCCCTTCCTGCCGCTGGCATCTGCCTCCGTCGTGGATGGCGCGTCCGCGGCCCGCCGCGCACTGCTCGCCCGGCGCATTCGCCTGTTCGTGGCCGCGACGATCACCTACAACGTGATCGAGGCGGTCGTCGCTCTGACCGCCGGGGTGCAGGCCTCGTCGTCGGCGCTGATCGGCTTCGGTCTCGATTCGGTGATCGAGGTGTCCTCGGCACTGGCCGTCGCCTGGCAGTTCGCCGGCCGCGACCCCGAGGCGCGGGAGCGAGTGGCGTTGAAGGTCATCGCCGTGTCCTTCTTCGCGCTGGCCGCGTTCGTCACCGTGGACGCCACCCGGACCCTGCTGGGGCCGAGTGAGGCCGAGCACTCGCCGGTCGGCCTGGTGCTCGCCGCGCTGAGCCTCCTCATCATGCCCGTGCTGTCGTACGCCCAGCGGCGGGCCGGCCGCGAGCTAGGCTCCGTCTCGGCCGTGGCCGACAGCAAGCAGACCCTCCTGTGCACCTATCTGTCCGCGGTCGTCCTCCTCGGACTGGCGCTCAACAGCCTCTTCGGGTGGGCGTGGGCCGACCCGATCGCTGCCCTCGTGATCGCCGTCGTCGCGGTGACGGAAGGGCGGGAGGCCTGGCGAGGTGACGCATGCTGCTCTCCCGCGGCGTCGCTGCGCGGCAGCCCGACTGGTGGCGAGGAGGCCTGCTCCTGCTCTCCGGGGTGCGACTGCTGCGCTTCCGGAGGGCCCTCATGAGCGTGGTGGCCCTGGCGCTGTACGTCCTTGGGCTGGTCGTGGTGTTCGGGGTTCGCACGTGGGTGCAGATCCGGCGGACCGGTTCTTCCGGTTTCCACGGCATCTCCGGGAGTCCGGGGTCGCTGCGCTGGTGGGCCGGTGTCCTGTTCGTGCTTGCCCTGGTCTCTGGCGCGGGCGCACTCGTCCTCGCGGCGACCGGTGTGGCACGAGCGCCCTTCGGGTCCATTCCCTCGTCCGTGGCGGCCGGCGGGCTGACCATCGCGGTGCTGGGCTTCTTCGGCGTCGTCGCCGCCCAGACCGGGATGGGCACGTCCTGGCGGATCGGCGTCGACGAGTCCGAGCGCACGGATCTGGTCACCGACGGACTGTTCCGCCGAGTGCGGAACCCCATCTTCACCGCGATGGTCATCGCGCAGGTGGGGCTGACCGTCGCGGTTCCCACCTGGTTGTCGGTCGCCGCGCTCGTCTGCCTGGTCACGGCCGTGGAGCTCCAGGTGCGTCTCATCGAGGAGCCGTACCTCCTGCAGGTGCACGGAGCCACCTACCGCGAGTACGCCGCGGACACCGGCCGGTTCTTGCCAGGAATCGGAGCCCTGTCGTCTCCGGCGGCGGCGCTATGAGCGGCGGCCATTCCCACGGACACAGCCATGGGCCCGGCAGTTCGAGCCCTACGGACCACCGCCGCCGGCTCGCGATCGTCCTGGTTCTGACGTCGACCGTCCTCGTCGCCGAAGTGATCGGCGCCGTCATCTCCGGCAGCCTGGCCCTGCTCGCCGACGCAGGGCACATGTTGACCGACACCGCCGGCCTGGTGATCGCGCTGATCGCCGCGACGCTCGCCGTGCGGCCCGCCACGGCGAAACGGACCTGGGGCTACCGTCGGGCGGAGGTCCTCGGGGCGACCCTGCAGGCGGCTGCCCTGCTGGCGGTCGGTACCTACGTCCTCATCGAAGGGATCCGCCGGCTGTTCGAGCCGCCGGAGATCGAGACCACCGCCGTCCTCGTCTTCGGGCTGGTCGGCCTGGTGGCCAACGTGATCGGGATCGTGATCCTGACCAGGGGCGGGCGCAGCGACAACGTCAACATGCGGGCCGCGTTCCTGGAGGTCCTCAACGACACCCTCGGGTCGGTGGCCGTCCTGGCGGCCGCCGGCGTCATCGCGTTGACCGGTTGGCAGCGGGCAGATGCCGTTGCGTCGCTGGTCATCGCCGTCCTGATCGTGCCGCGAACCGTGATACTGCTGCGGGAGACGGTGTCGGTACTCCTGGAGACGACGCCGCCCGGGCTGGACCTGGATGACGTCCGCCGCCACCTCCTGGCGGTGCCGCACGTGCTCGAGGTCCACGACCTGCACGCGTCCCAGATCACCAGCGGGCTCCCGGTGCTGTCCGCACACGTGGTCGTGGAGGACTCCTGCTTTCGGGACGGCCACGCGCCACAGATCCTCGACCAGCTGCAGGACTGCCTGACCGGACACTTCCCGGTCAGCGTGGACCACTCGACGTTCCAGCTCGAGAGCCCGGCACATGCCGCGCACGAGCTCGCCGCTCACCAGTGACGGAGCGGCAGCCCCGCCTACTCGATGACGACGAGCAGCCGTTCAGGCTGCGGTGACCGTCATGACGCCGATCTGCCCGAGGGCGACGTGGAAGGAGCACTCGTACTGGTAGTCGCCGGTCTGGTCCACGGCGAACTCGATCGTGTCGCTGTCCCCCGGCGCCACGATGGGGATCTCCTCGACGATCGGCGCAGGGCCGCCGTCGGGGGTGAAGCGGAAGTTGTGCGTGAGCTGCTCGGCCTGGCTGGCCAGTGTCAGCCGCACTCTGCCGGTGCTCACCGAGAAGGCCGCAGGGTAGAACTCGTAGTCGTCCCTGACGAGGACGGTAATCTGCTGTGTCCCGTCGGGAGCGACGGTGACGGTTCCCTGCGTGCCGCCGCCCGAACCGGATCCGGCATCGACCTCCTCGGCTGCGCCCCCGCACGCGCTGAGCACCGTCGCGCCGAGCCCTGCGACTCCGGCGATCAAGAAGCCGCGTCGAGCGAACTCCGCCGATTGGCTCAGCACCCGCGCGAAGTCGTCCGAGGATGGCGAGGTAGGAGCCATCAGATGTTGCACAGGTCGCTGAGCGCAGCGGAGAGAGCGGGATACCCGGCGATGAGCAACGGGACGACGGCGACCGCCAAGGCGCCGAAGGCACCGAGCCGGTAGCGCCATGGGGTCATCGGCGGCTCCGGCTGCAACAAGCGGGACACGCGGACCGCAGCAGCGTCCTGGGCCATGGCCAGCGCTGCGCTAGGCGCCTTCATCTCCACCAGGCTCACGATGGCCGAGGCCACACTCAGCCGGTCGACCCGCTGCACGGCGACATCGTCGGCGAGCAGTTCGATCAGCTTCCGGGTCTCCCGTGTCGCGACCTCGAACACGCGTACCCGCGGGAAGGCGCGGGCGAGGATCTGGGACAACGCCACCGCCAGGTTGTGCCGCCCCCGAAGGTGAGCTGCCTCGTGGGCCAGCACACCGTCGAGTTCCGTTGCGGTCAGCCGCTCCAGCGCGCCCCGGGTGACGACGATGCGACCAGCCCGCCCGGGAACGCAGAAGGCCGCCGCGGCCGGCGCCTCGAGGACCACCATCCCGGACTCGTCGTTCGGCTGAGCAATCAGGCTCAGCGACCGGTGGAGTCGTCGGCGATCGCGCCACCCACCCGCGAGGACACGCACGGCACAGACCGTGAGCCACGCGGGCAGTACCCCGGCGAGCACCGCGCCGAGAAGCCTGCCGGGGAGAAGGCCTGACGATCCGTAGGCGGTCGCGACGCTGACCGCGCAGGCATGCACGATCGCGCCCAGGTTCCCGGCGAGGGCCGTGATGGGGATCAGGAGGGTGACGCCCGCGAGGACGACTGCAAGAACCGTGCTGACGGTGAGGGCCTGCCAGGTGAAGATCGCCAGGCGGGGCGCCCGCCGAGTCCAGGCTGCAGAGGACAGACGTGGCCCGGCGAACAGAATCACCGCCGCGACACCGAGCAGGCTCAGAGTGGCCGTCATACGCCGTCGTCTCCGCCCCGACTCCTCGCCTTCCGAGCGGAGTCGACCGCAGAGCGGAGCTGAGCGACACTGTCGGCGTCCAGGTCGGCAACGAAGTGCATGAGCACTTCCTGGCGGTCTCCCGACTCCTCCAGAACATTCTGCAGCAACGCGGCCGCATGCTCGGCCCGCGTGCGAATCGGGCGGTAGAGCCAGGCGCGACCGCTCATCTCGCGAGTCAGCTGACCCTTGCGGTGGAGGTTGTCCATGACCGTCATGACCGTCGTGTACGCCAGCGTTCGGGATCCACTGAGGGATTCCAGGATCTCGCGGACGGTCGCCGGCTGACCCCGATCCCACAGATCCCGCATGATCGCCGCTTCGAGCTCTCCGAACGGTCGCACAGGGCCGCCTCTCCTCCATCACGCCGACGGCGCGGGCCGTCGCTTGCGACCCACTCCTCCACACCGAACAAGCGACGGTGTGCCAGATCGCATCTACTAGTCTAGGTGGTCCTTGACAGCTGCCCACGAGGTGCGCGGTACGGCAGGGACCAGCAGGTCCTTGCACCGGTCAACGCCGGCTGCCGACGATGTCGGTTGCCTGAGTGAACGGCGTGGCCGGACGCAAGACCGGCAGGGACGTCGTGTCCTGACCGAAGATGGGCTGACCGGGCGCCTACGGTGACCGAGTGCCGTCGCCGCGAAGCATGGGAGCCTGGGCTCTCCGGCTGTCGTCGGTCCTGCTGGCTTCCGTCATCCTCGTCCTCACGGTCGCGACGCCCGCGGGCGCGCACTCCGACCGCGGGGTGGCCGGGAGCAACTTCGCCGGCCAGGTGCTCAGGACGTCGGGTCCGATGCCTGCTGTGAGCCTGCGCGTCACCGAGTTCGGCGACAGCCTCGAACTCATGAACGGCTCCCCGGCCACCGTCACGGTCTTCGGGTACTCCGATGAGGAGTACCTGCGCATCGGCCCGGATGGGGTGTGGCGAAATGCCAACAGCCCGGCGACGTACCTGAACCTCGGCCGCGACGGCAACGTGGAGCTGCCGGCCCACGCCGATCCTCGCGCCGACCCGGACTGGCGTCAGGTGTCCACCCAACCCGAGTACTCCTGGCACGATCACCGCACTCACTGGATGCTCGACAGCCCCCCGCCCCAGGTGGTGGCCGACCCGGACTCCGAGCACACCATCATCGAATGGCAAGTGCCCGTCGCCTATGACGGTCGTCCCGTCACCGTGGACGGAGAGCTGACCTGGTCACCGCCACCGGCCAAGGGCCTCTGGTGGCCCCTTTATCTGCTCGTCGGACTGGCCGGAGCACTGGCCGGCTTCCTGGGCAAGAGCCCGCGACCGCTCGCGCTCCTGCTGGCGATCGTGACGGCGGCCGCGACCTGGCACCTGCTGGCGACACCACAACCGGGGCTGACTGCCGCCGACCGTGTCCTGGCGATGGGCGCCGCCTCGCTGCCCACGCTGGCGCTCATTGGCATCACGATCCTCGGTGTGCGGGCCGCTTTCCGCGGCAACGGACTGCTGGCCGGGATGCTCGCGGCGATTGCCGGATTCATGCACTTCGTCCAGGGGCTACCGGACATGGACGTCCTGTGGAGCGCCAACGTGATCACCGGTGGCCCCACCCCTCTGGCGAGAACGTCGGTGGCCCTGCTCATTTTCGGCGGCCTGGGTCTGATGCTCGGCTCCGTCGGTGCCGTCCGGCGGTTCCGCCCCGATCTGGCGGAGTCCGCTCCGGACACCCGGCAAGCCGTCGGGACGACCTGACGCAACTGCCCCCCGTCCGTCGACGTCAGCGAGTCGGCTCGAAGAGCCCTCGCCCCCACCAGTCGTTCCCATCGACCACCCCGGGCGGGCAGGCGAACACGGCCGTGGAGGTGTGCCGGATGAAGCGGTTGAGCGCGTCACCTGCGAGGTTGCGCTGGACCTGGACGAAGCCTGTCTCCGGGTTCCGCTGATAGGCGATGAAGAACAGGCCTGCGTCCAGGCGACCGTCCTCGTCCGTGCCGTCCACGAAGCTGTAGCCGCGCCGCAGCATCGCCGTTCCCGCGTTGGTCGGGTGAGAGAGGAAGACGTGCGAGTCGTGCGGGATGGCCGGCCGGCCATTCGTCTGCGTAGTGAAGTCCGTCGGGTCGAACTCACGGCGCTGGCCGAGTGGCGCACCGGCCTCCTTGGTCCGACCGATCACTGCCTCCTGCTGGGCGGTAGCGACGCCGTCCCAGTCCTCGATGAGCATGCGGATCCGGCGTGTGACGAGGTAGGACCCATCTAAGAGCCAGTCAGCATCGTCCTCACCCACCCAGACGAAGCGGTCGAGCGCCCGTCCGTTCTCCGCTTTCAGGTTGGCCGTGCCGTCCTTGAAGCCGAGGAGGTTGCGTGGGGTCTCCTGTGCCGCGCTGGTGGACGACGTCCGGCCGAAGCCCAGTTGCGTCCACCGCACCTTCACCACGCCGACCCCGAGCCGGACCAGGTTTCGCACGGCGTGGACAGCGACCTGGGGATCGTTGGCGCAGGCCTGGATGCAGAGATCGCCACCGCTGATGGCGGGCTGCAAGGCATCGCCGGGAAAGGACGGCATCTCGACCAGAGGTAGCGGCCGGTGCGCGGCCAACCCAAAACGATCCCTGCCGTCGGCCGTCTCGAACAGCGTCGGACCGAAACCGATGGTCAGCGTCAGGCTTGAGGCGGGCAGCCCCATGGCCTCGCCGGTGTCCCCCGGCCCGGACGGCCGTCCCGCCGTCAGCTCCCGGGCAGCCGTCGTCCAGGCGCGCAGCATGTCGGCCAGCGCCTCGCGGCTGTCCGTGACGACGTCGAACGCGACGAAGTGAAGCCGGTCCTGCGCCGGCGTGACGATGCCTGCCTGGTGGACGCCCGTGAAGTCGACAGCCGCGCTCGGGTCGCTCACCGGTGCCCCGGTGGCCTGGGCCGTGGAGGGGCTCGCGGTCGCTCGACCGACCACTCCCCCGATGGCGCCCGACGCCACGGCACCCGCAGCGCCCAGGCCGGCCAGTCCGAGGAGCCGGCGGCGGGATACGTGCGGCGGGGAGGGGGTGACGGCCTCGTGCTCGGGAGAACCACCGGCAACTGAGTGGGCCGGCGAGTGCGACGGAGTTTCGCTCATCACGGCCAGGCTACTACTGGCTGTAGGACCGGGGCGGGACGCTGGTGGCTGCTGCCCGGGCCGCGTCAACCTCCGACCCCGGTGGCCGGCACTGCTCCGCCCGAGAACGCTCCGCCGGCTCGGAACCCTGTGGGCGTCCCCGCAGGTGGCTGGCGCAACTCCGGTAGAACGCCGATCAGGCGGGAAAGGCCCTTCGGCATGTCCGAGTTCTTGCTCGTCCTCGGGTTCGCTGCGCTCCCGGCGGCCGGGAACTTCTTCGGCGGTGTGCTCGCGGAGGTCTTCCGCGTTTCCGAGCGCGCGTTGAGCCTCGCTCTGCACCTCGCCGCCGGCATCGTGCTGGCTGTCGTGGGCCTCGAGCTCATGCCCGAGGCCTTGGCAGCCGGCCTGCCGTGGGTCCCGCTGCTCGCCTTCGTCGTCGGCGGGGCGATCTTCATCGGGCTCGACCGGACGATCGGGTACGTGCAGGCCCGGATGGGTGGCGGTGGGGAAAAACAGTCAGGAGCCCTCGCCATCTTCTCGGGCGTGTCGATGGACCTCTTCAGCGACGGCGTGATGATCGGCACGGGCGCCGTGGTCAACCCGGCGCTCGGTCTCCTGCTGGCGGTCGGCCAGGTGCCGGCCGACGTGCCGGAGGGCTTCGCCGCCATCGCCACCCTGCGCAACGCCGGGATCAGCCGCAAGAAGCGGATCGCGATGGCGGCCGCCTTCGCCATTCCCATCCTGCTCGGTGCCACCATCGGCTACTGGGCGCTACGCGACGCTCCCGAGATCATCACCCTGTCCGTACTGGCCCTGACCGGCGGTGCCCTGACCGCGGTCGTGGTCGAGGAGATGATCGGCGAGGCTCACGAGGGTGAGACCTCACAGCTCGGTCCGGTGTTCCTCACCGCCGGCTTCGCCCTGTTCGGCGCCATCTCGGTCTATCTCGGCTCGTGACAACATCCGCCACCGCTGCTTGCGGGCGCCAGCGCCTGATCACCGTCCCGACAAGGAAGGCAACGCAGTACGGCCGGCTGGGGCCGCGGCCAGGGAGGAGCGACCGGTGAAGCGCTGGCTCATGCGGATTGCGATCGCGCTCGGAGTGACGATCGTGCTGCTGCTCGTCTACGGGGCCGCGGTGGAACCACGGTTCATCCTGGATGAGGAACGCTGGCGGGTGGCCCTGCCGGAACTGGGCGAGGAGTGGGCCGGCACTGACATCGCCGTCATGTCGGACCTGCAGATCGGCATGTGGTGGTCCAACGAAGGCATGGTGGAGAAGGCGGTCGGGGAGATCGTGGAGGACGAGCCTGACCTTGTGCTCCTCGGTGGGGATTTCCTCTACAGCAACGAGCCGGACGTCTCCACCCAGGTCGACCGCGTCGTGGAGCTCCTCGACCCGCTGGTCTCGGCGGATATCCCCACCTACGCCGTCCTGGGCAACCACGACTACGTCGTTGGCGCGGCCGATGAGCTCACCACCGCCCTCGAGGACGCCGTCGGCCGTCACCTGGACGTCGGTCTCGATGAAGCGGTAGCCGAGCTCCACGCAGGCCTCGAAGGCCGGCATGCTGTTCTCCAGGTGCT
>NZ_SSXB01000038.1:0-35944 GCF_021698995.1 Blastococcus sp. KM273129
CCGTCGGAGACGGCCCCACCGGAGGCGGTCGCGGAGGAGTACGTGCAGCAGGGCGCGGGCAGCCTCTCGCTGGTCGACGGCGCCTCCGAGGTGATCGGCACCGGCCCGCTGCAGCGCTTCATCGTCGAGATCGAGGACGGCATCGGCGTCGACGGCGCGGCGTTCGCCGACGCGGTGACGGCGACGCTCGGCGACCCCCGGTCCTGGGGCAACGGCGGGCGCCTGTCCTTCCAGCGCGTGGGCGCCGGCGCGACGTTCGACTTCCGGGTGAGCCTGGTCAGCCCCGGCAGCATGGAGACCTACTGCCCGGGCGTGGGCACCGGCGGGTACACCTCCTGCCGCTACGGCGACCGGGCCGTGATCAACCTCGCCCGGTGGGCGACCGCCGTCCCGCACTACGAGGGGGACATCGCCACCTACCGGCGCTACGTGGTCAACCACGAGGTCGGCCACGTGCTCGGCAACGGCCACGTGCGGTGCCCGGGGCCCGGGCAGCCCGCTCCGGTGATGCAGCAGCAGACCCTCGACCTGCAGGGCTGCGTGCGCAACGCCTGGCCCTACCCCTGACGGGGGCTGCCCGGCCGACCGGCCGCGCACGGCGGGAAGAGCAGCCCGTGCCACGCTGTTATGCGGACGAACGTCGGCCCCGTGCGGGCCGCTGTCCGCGACCAAGAGGAGCAAGCGTGTCCCTGCCACCGCTGGTGGAGCCGGCCGCCGACCTGTCGATCGACGAGGTCCGCCGCTACAGCCGCCACCTGATCATCCCCGACGTCGGGATGGACGGTCAGAAGCGCCTGAAGAACGCCAAGGTGCTGGCCGTCGGTGCCGGCGGCCTGGGTTCGCCCGTGCTGATGTACCTGGCCGCGGCCGGGGTCGGCACGCTCGGCATCGTCGAGTTCGACACCGTCGACGAGTCCAACCTGCAGCGCCAGATCATCCACGGGCAGTCCGACGTCGGCCGGTCCAAGGCCGAGAGCGCGCGGGACTCCATCAAGGAGATCAACCCGCTGATCGACGTCCGCCTGCACGAGACGCGGCTGGACAGCGACAACGTCCTCGACATCTTCGGCCAGTACGACCTGATCGTCGACGGCACCGACAACTTCGCCACCCGCTACCTGGTCAACGACGCCTGCGTGCTGCTGGGCAAGCCGTACGTGTGGGGCTCGATCTACCGGTTCGACGGCCAGGTGTCGGTCTTCTGGAACGAGCACGGGCCCAACTACCGCGACCTCTACCCGGTGCCCCCGCCGCCCGGCATGGTGCCCAGCTGCGCCGAGGGCGGCGTGCTCGGCGTGCTGTGCGCGACCATCGGCGCGATCCAGGCGACCGAGGCGGTCAAGCTGATCACCGGCGTCGGCGAGACGCTGCTGGGCCGGCTCATGGTCTACGACGCCCTGGAGATGACCTTCCGCACCATCAAGGTGCGCAAGGACCCGGAGGGCGAGCCGATCACGGGCCTCATCGACTACGAGGCGTTCTGCGGCGTCGTCTCCGAGGAGGCCCAGCTGGCTGCCGCCGGCTCGACGATCACCGTCGACGAGCTCAAGGACATGATGGACGCCGGCAAGGAGTTCGAGCTCATCGACGTCCGGGAGCCCAACGAGTACGAGATCGTGTCGATCCCCGGCGCGAAGCTCGTCCCGAAGGACGAGATCCTCTCCGGCCGGGCGCTGTCCTCCCTGCCGCAGGACAAGCCGATCGTGCTGCACTGCAAGACCGGTGTCCGGTCCGCCGAGGCGCTCGCCGCCATCAAGAACGCGGGCTTCAAGGACGCCGTGCACGTCCAGGGCGGCGTGACGGCGTGGGCCACCCGCATCGACAAGGCGCTGCCGACCTACTGAGAGGCCCCCCTCGCCCCCGACCCCCGCTCCGCTCGGGCCGGGACCCTGCGAGGGGGCCGTTCCAGCAGGTCACCTGGGCCCGGTCCGCTTCTCCACGGGGAGGCGGGCCGGGCCCTCGTCTTGTTGACTGACGCCATGGCCGACTTCTCGCACGTGGAGCTCCTGGAGCTCTTCCAGCGGGCCCAGAACCAGTTCACCGACCGGGTCGACGCGGTCGAGCCGGGGCAGTGGGAGGACGAGTCGCTGCCCGGCTGGACCGTCGCCGACCTCGTCGCGCACCTGGTGAACGAGGCGCTCTGGGTGCCCCCGCTGCTGGCCGGTGAGCCGGTGGACATGATCGAGGGTCGCTTCCCCGACAGCACCGACGACCTGCTGGGCGACGACCCCCTCCTCGGGTGGGAGTCCGCCGCCGACGCCGCCCTGGCGGCCTTCGCCGCGGACGACGCCCTGCGGCACACCGTCCACCTCTCGCGCGGGCCGACACCGGCGGGCGAGTACATCTTCGAGATGGCCACCGACCTCACCGTGCACGCCTGGGACCTCGCCCGCGCCACCCGCGGGGACACCGTGCTGGACGGTGAGCTGGTGACCGCCGCGCTGGTGTACGCCGAACGGCTGCCCGACGGCGGGGTGCCCGGGTTGTTCGACCCGCCGCTGGACGTCCCGCCGTCGGCCGATCCCCAGACCCGCCTGCTGGCCCGGTTCGGCCGGCGGGGTTGACCCGCCCGCTGCGGTGATCCCCGGACGGACGTCCCGCCGCCGCGGATGGCCGGCCGGGGCCCATCGCTTGCCATGATCGGGTGGTGACCCCGGACCCGAGGGACGTCGACGAGGCGGTGTTCGACGTCGTCGAGCGCATCCCGCCGGGACGGGTCAGCAGCTACGGGGCGATCGGCGAGCTGGTGGGCGTCGGGCCCCGCCGGGTGGCCCGGGCGCTGGCGCAGGGCGGCGCGGCGGTGCCCTGGTACCGCGTCGTCCGCGCCGACGGCACGGCCGCCGAGCCGGTGCGCGCCCGCCAGCTGGAGCTGCTGGCCGCCGAGGGGGTGCCCGCGCGGAACGGCAAGGTCGACCTGGCGGCCGTGGGCTGGCCCGAGCGGGCGGCACCAGCACGGCGCCGTCCACCTGCGGGATGACCACGGCCGGGGACGGGATCGGCCCGCGGGGCGATGCGCGCGCACGGCGCCGCACGGTGAGCTGGTCGGCGTGACGGCGCACCTGAAGCAGCAGCCCCCGACCTCCGCCCCGGCGTCCCTGCCCCGGCGGTCGCGTGCTGCCCGCCTCCGGCGGGTCGTCCTCCGGTCGCTGGGCGGCCTGCTCGTCCTGCTGCTCGCGGCGTTCGCCGTCGGCTGGGCCGTCACGCCCGGCGTGGGCGACGCGGAGCAGCGGGTGGCGGCCCGCCTGGCGGCGTTCGGTGGCACGCCGTCGACGGGCCAGGTGCCGGAGCGGGTCGCCGCCGCGCTGCTGGCCACGGAGGACAGCCGGTTCGGCTCCCACCCGGGCATCGACTGGCGCGGGGCGCTCCGGGCGCCGCTCGGGGTCGTCGTCGGCCGCGACCTCGGCGGCTCGACGATCCAGCAGCAGCTGGCCCGCGTCCTCTACGAGGACGGCGCGATCGACCCCGGCGCCCGGGCCCGCTCCGTGGTCCTGGCGGTCAAGCTCGACCGCGCGTGGCGCGACGAGCAGCTCCTGCGCATGTACCTGGACGCCGTCTACTTCGGCCACGGTTTCTACGGGGTGCAGGCAGCGGCCGAGGGCTACTTCGGGCTGCCCCCCGCCGAGCTGGGCTGGGCGCAGGCGACCGTGCTGGTGGGGCTCGTGCAGGCACCCAGCGCCTACGACCCGCTGGCCCACCCCGAGCTCGCGGCTGCGCGGCAGGCCCACGTGCTCGACCGGCTGGTCGACGTGGGCACCCTCACCAGAGCCGACGCCGGCGCGATCGCCGCCGAGCCGTGGCATCTCACAGCCGGTTGACTCCAGTTCGGCGCCCCGGCTGCCGAGCACAAGGGCATGAACACCATGGCGTGCCGGGCAGTGGCCCAGGCCGGGCTGGCCGCAGGGACCGCGTCGCTGGACGAGGAGCGGGCATGGCCGCTGCTGCTGGTGGCCGGCTGGCTGACCACCGCGGCCGACCTGATGCTGGAGCAGTCCCTGCTCGACTCCCTGGCCTGACGGGCCCGTCCCACCCGTCGTCCCGGGATCGTCGTACCCCCGTGCTTCCATCGAGAGGTGGCACAGCGCGGGGGTGAGAGCGGTCCGGTCTACCGGCTGCTGCCGGGGGAGCCGCCGCGCAGCAGCGCGCCGGTGCTCGACCCGACGCAGCAGGCCGTCGTCGACCACCCCGGCGGGCCGCTCCTGGTGCTCGCCGGCCCCGGTACGGGCAAGACGACGACGATCGTGGAGGCGGTCGCCACGCGCATCGACGCCGGCGTCGACCCCGAGCAGATCCTCGTCCTGACCTTCAGCCGCAAGGCCGCCGCCGAGCTGCGCACCCGCATCACCTCCCGGGTGGCCCGCACCATCCGCGAGCCGCTGGCGCGCACCTTCCACTCCTACGCCTACGGGGTGCTCCGCCGGGCCGCCGTGCTGCGGGGCGACCCGCCGCCCCGGCTGCTCACCTCCGCCGAGCAGGACGCCGTCGTGGCCGAGCTGCTGCGCGGCGATGCCGAGGGGGTGGGCACGGTCCGCTGGCCCGAGGACCTCGCCCCGGCGCTGGGCACGGAGGGCTTCCGCGCGGAGCTGCGCGAGCTGCTGCTGCGGGCGACCGAGCGGGGGGTGGACGCCGAGCGGCTGGCCGCCTGGGGCCGCGAGACCGGCAACGAGCACTGGGTGCACGCGGCGGCCTTCCAGCAGCAGTACGAGAACGTCAGCGACTTCTGGGTCGCCTCCCGCGGTGACGCCTCCGGCTACGACCCCGCGGAGCTGGTCCGGCAGGCGATCCTCGAGCTGACCGGCGACACCGAGCTCCTCCGCCAGGAGCGCGAGCGGGCCCGCTGGCTGTTCGTCGACGAGTACCAGGACACCGACCCCGCGCAGGTCGAGCTGCTGGAGCTGCTGGCCGGGGGCGGGGGCAACCTGGTGGCCGTCGGTGATCCCGACCAGTCCATCTACGCCTTCCGGGGCGCCGAGCCGAGGGGCATCGTCGAGTTCCCCGAGCGCTTCCGGCACACCGGTGGCCGGGCCGCCGAGCGGGTGTCGCTGGGGGTGTGCCGCCGCTCGGGCGCCGAGCTGCTGCGGATCAGCCGGCAGGTGGCCGAGGGCCTGCCCGGCCCGTGGGAGCACCGCCGCCTGGCCGCGGGGGAGGGCACGCCGCCCGGCGAGGCGGAGGTGCACGTCTTCGGCTCGGCCGCGGTCGAGGCCGCTTACGTCGCCGACGTGCTGCGCCGGGCCCACCTGCTCGACGGTGTGCCCTGGTCGGGCATGGCCGTGGTCGTGCGCACGGCGACGGTCCTCGGCCCGCTCCGGCGCGCCCTGGCCTCGGCCGGGGTGCCGGTCGCCGTCTCCTCCGACGAGCTGCCGCTGGCCGCCCAGCCCGCCGTCGCGCCGTTCCTGCACGGGCTCTCCGCGCTGCTGCCCGGCCCCGGCGGGGAGCCCGCCGGCCTGGACGAGCCGGGCGCCGAGGCGCTGCTCACCTCGGCGCTGGGCGGGGCGACCGTGCTCGACCTCCGGCGGCTCCGCCGCGCCGTCCGCACGGCACTGGCCCGGCACGGGGTCGACGCCGCCGAGCGCGGCGCCCCGCTGGCCGCGGCGCTCACCGACCCGGCCCTGCTGGAGGCCCTGCCCGAGCACGTCGCCCGCCCCGCGGCCCGGGTGGCCGGGGTGCTGGACGCCGGGCGGTTCGCGCTCGCCGGCGACGGCACCGCCGAGGACGTGCTGTGGGCGATGTGGCAGCGCAGCGGTCTGGCCACGCGGTGGGCCCGGGCCAGCGCCGCCGGGGGTCCCTCCGGTGCGGTCGCCGACCGCGACCTCGACGCGGTGGTCGCGCTCTTCGACGCCGCAGCCGGCTTCGTCGACCGCCTGCCGTCGGCCGACGTCCGGGCCTTCGTCGAGCACCTCTCCGCCCAGGAGCTGCCGGGGGACACGGGTGCGGCCCGGGCGGTCGCCGGCGAGACCGTCCGGCTGCTCACCGCGCACGCCGCCAAGGGGCTGGAGTGGGACCTGGTGTGCGTGGCCGGGGTGCAGGAGGGCGTGTGGCCCGACCTGCGCGAGCGCGCCTCGCTGCTCGGTGCCGAGGTGCTCGTCGAGAAGGCGGCCGGCATCGACGGGGCGCGGACCGACCGCCGCACCCTGGCGCTGGCCGAGGAGCGGCGGCTGTTCTACGTGGCGTGCACCCGGGCCCGCCGGCGGCTGGTGGTCACCGCCGTGGAGGGCGCCCTCGACGGCGCCGACGCCGGCGCGACCGCCTCCCGCTTCCTCGACCTGGTGTCCCCGCGGCCGCCCGACGGCCGGCCGCTCACCGAGCTGCCCCGCGCGCTCACCCTCCCCGCACTCGTCGCGGAGCTCCGCCGGGCCGTCACCGACCCGCAGACCCCGCCGGCCCGGCGGTCTGCCGCGGCGGCGCTGCTGCGCCGGCTGGCCGACGAGGGCGTGCCCGGCGCGGCGCCCGCCCGCTGGTGGGGGCTGGCGCCCCTGTCGGACGACGCCCCGCTGGTCGACGAGGAGCTGCCGGTGCGGGTGCGCCCGTCGGCGATCGAGACCTTCCAGCGCTGCCCGCTGCGGTGGGTGCTCGGCGCGGTCGGCGCGGAGGCCTCGCCGGACGCCACCCGCACCGTGGGCTCGGCGGTGCACGCGGTCGCCCAGCAGGTGGCCGAGGGGTTGCCCGCGAGCGACGCGCGCCCGGTGCTGGACGCCGAGCTCGACCAGCTGGACCTGGGCCCCGGCTGGGCCGACCAGCGGCAACGGGTGCACGCCCACGACATGCTCGACCGCTTCCTGCGCTGGCACGCGGCCAACCCGCGGGAGCTTGTCGGCGCCGAGGTCGACTTCGACGTCGTCGTGGGGCGGGCGCGCATCCGCGGCCAGGTCGACCGGCTGGAGCGGGACGCGGAGGGGCGGCTGGTCGTCGTCGACCTCAAGACCGGTAAGACGGCGGTGAAGAACACCGAGGAGCACGGGCAGCTCGCGGCCTACCAGGTGGCGGTCGCGGCGGGTGCGTTCGAGCAGCACGGCACCGCCCCCGGCGGCGCGGCCCTGCTCCAGGTGGGCACCGGCGCCAAGGCCAAGGAGCAGCACCAGGAGCCGCTGCCCGCCGACGTGCCGCTGGAGGGCACGTGGGCCGGGGAGCTCGTCGCGGAGGTGGGCGCCGGCATGGGCGCGGGGACGTTCGAGGTGCGCACCGGCACGCACTGCTCGCGCTGCCCGGCGCGGCGCAGCTGCCCGCTGCAGGAGCCCGGCCGGCAGGTGACCGGATGACCCCGCGCGACGACGGGCAGCTCTCGTTCGACGAGCTGCTGGCCGAGGCGGCGCCGCCGGAGGCCGCGCCCCGACGGCTGCTCACGCCCGCCGAGGTGGCGGATCGCTGCGGCCTCTCCTACGCGCCCTCCGACGAGCAGGCCGGTGTCGTCTCCGCACCCGCGGACCGGCCGCTGGTCGTCGTCGCCGGCGCCGGCTCGGGCAAGACCGAGACCATGGCCGCCCGGGTCTCCTACCTGGTGGCCAACCGGATCGTCGAGCCCGAGGCGATCCTCGGTCTGACGTTCACCCGCAAGGCCGCCAGCGAGCTCAACGAGCGCATCCGGCTGCGGCTGGGCGCGCTGGCCCGCCACCCGGAGACCGAGGAGGACCTGCGCGAGCGGCTCGCCATCGCCCAGCCCACCGTCTCGACCTACCACGGCTACGCCGCCGCGCTGGTCGCCGAGCACGGGCTGCGCATCGGCGTGGAGCCCGGCGCCGGGGTGCTCGGCCCCGCCATGTGCTGGGGGCAGGCCGCGACGGTGGTCGCCGCCTGGACCGGCGACATGGCCGACGTGCCGCTCACCCTGCTGACCACCGTCGAGGACGTGCTGGCGCTCGCGGCCGAGATGGGCGAGCACGACGTGAGCGCCGCCGCCCTGCGCACCTGGACCGCGCGGCTGGAGGCGCAGGTCGCCGGCTACGCGGACGCACCGAGGAAGAAGGGCCCCTACGCCGCCGTCACCGAGATGCTGGCCCGGCAGAAGGCGCGGGTGGCGCTGCTGCCGCTGGTCGAGGCGTTCGAGGCGCGCAAGCGGGCCCTGGGCTCCATCGACTACGCCGACCAGGTCGCGCACGCCGCGCGCATCGCCGTCGCCGCACCCGAGGTCGGCCGCCGGGAGCGGGCGCGCTGGAAGGTGGTGCTGCTCGACGAGTACCAGGACACCAGCGTCGGGCAGCTGCGCATGCTGGAAGCGCTCTTCGGCGGCGCGAGCGGCCACCCGGTGCTCGCCGTCGGCGACCCGCGCCAGTCCATCTACGGGTGGCGCGGGGCCTCGGCGGGCACGATCGAGCGCTTCGACCGGACCTTCCCCGGGCGCCCCGGCCGCACGGCGCAGCGGCTCACGCTGGCCACCAGCTGGCGCAACGACGAGGCGGTGCTGGCGGTGGCCAACGCCGTCTCGGCGATGCTGCCCGCGCCGGCCCAGCCGCTGCCCGACCTGGCCCCGACGCCGACGGCCGGCCGCGGTTCGGTCACCGTCGGGCTGTACGAGACGGTCGCCGAGGAGACCGCCGCCCTGGCCGACCGGCTGGCGGCCTGCTGGAACGGCACCGACCCCGCCGTCCAGCGGAAGCCCGACGGCCGGCCGCCGTCGATGGCGGTGCTGGTGCGCACCCGCAAGCAGCTGCCCGGCATCGCCGGGGCCCTGCGCGAGCGCGGGCTGCCGGTGGAGGTCGTGGGGCTCGGTGGCCTGCTGGAGGTGCCCGAGGTCTCCGACGTCGTCGCCACCCTCACCGTCCTGGTCGACCCGACCGCCGGTGACGCGATGGGCCGGCTGCTCACCGGCGCCCGCTGGCGGATCGGCCCGCGCGACCTGGCCGCGCTCGAGGCCCGCGCCCGCGCGCTGGTGCACTCGCGCCGGCCGGTCCGCCCCACCGAGGCCGAGGGCGAGGAGGCGCGCGCGGTGGAGGCACCGCAGGAGCGCGGCAGCATCGTCGAGGCGCTCGACGACCTCGGCGACGCGCAGCAGTACTCGCCCGCCGGCTACCGGAGGCTGCGCCGGTTCGGGGCCGAGCTCGCCCACCTGCGCGGCCGGATCGGGGAGTCGCTGCCCGACCTGGTCGACGAGGTGGCCCGCACGCTGGGGCTGGAGACCGAGCTGGCCAGTGCGCCAGGGGTCAGCCCGGCCGGCGCACGCGCCCACCTCGACGCGCTGCACGGCGTCGCCGCCGAGTTCACCGAGCTGGCCGAGCTGCCGTCGCTGCCGGCGTTCCTGGGCTACCTGCGCGACGCCGAGGAGCGCGAGCGCGGCCTGGAGCCCGGCGAGGTGGCGGTCAACCCGGAGGCGGTGCAGCTGCTCACCGGGCACTCGGCCAAGGGGCTGGAGTGGGACGTCGTCGCGGTGCCCGGGATGACCGCCGACCAGTTCCCCGCCCGCACCAACGCCAGCGACTCCTGGATCAAGGACCCGGGCGCGGTCCCGGTCGACCTGCGGCTCACCGACCGGGAGGAGCTCCCGCGGCTGCGGCTGCCGGTGCCCGGCTCCGGTGACCAGGCGGCGGTGCGGGACGCCCTCGAGGACTACGTCCAGGACTGGAAGGACTTCGGCCGGGACGAGGAGATCCGGCTCGGTTACGTCGCCGTCACCCGCGCCAAGAGGCTGCTGCTGTGCTCGGGCAGCTGGTGGCGCGACGGCGTGAAGCCCTGCGGGCCCTCGTCGCTGCTCACCACCGCCAAGGAGGCGTGCGAGGCCGGCGCCGGTGCGATCGTGCACTGGGCGCCCGCGCCCGAGGACGGCGCGACCAACCCGGCGCTGGAGGAGTGGCCGGTCGGCGTGTGGCCGGCCGACCCGCTGTCGGAGCCGCGGCGTCGGGCGCTCACCGCCGCCGCGCAGCTGGTGGAGGGGGCGGCGCCGCACCCGCTGGACCCTGAGCGCACCCTCGGCGGGGACGACGAGCTGGTGGAGCAGTGGGTGCGCGACGCCGACCTGCTGCTGCGCGAGCGAGCGCGCCAGGAGAGCCCGACCGTCGACGTCCCGCTGCCCTCGCACCTCTCGGTGTCCGCGCTGGTCACCCTGCGCCGCGACCCGGCCGAGCTCGCCCGGCGGCTCCGCCGACCGATGCCGGCCGCGCCGGCGCCGCAGGCCCGCCGGGGCACGGCTTTCCACGCGTGGCTGGAGGAGCGGTTCGGTGCCGCGCGGCTGGTCGACCTCGACGAGCTGCCCGGCTCCGGCGACGAGCTGTCCGCCCCCGACGATGCGCTGGAGGAGCTGCGCGAGGCCTTCCTGGCCGGCGAGTGGGCCGACCGGCAGCCGGTCGAGGTCGAGGTGCCGTTCGAGACGCCGCTGGGGCCGATCACGCTGCGTGGCCGGATCGACGCGGTCTTCCAGCGCGAGGACGGCGGCTACGAGGTCATCGACTGGAAGACCGGGCCGCCGCCGACCGGGGCGGAACTCGCCGCCGTGGGCGTGCAGCTGGCCGCCTACCGGCTGGGGTGGTCGCGGTTGACCGGGGTGCCGGTCGAGCGGGTCAGCGCCGGGTTCCACCACGTCGCCGCGAAGGAGACGCTGCGCCCGGTCGACCTGCTCGACGAGGCAGGCCTCCTGGCGCTGGTCACCGGGACGGGCTGACCGACTCCCCGAGGGAGCATCCTGAGCGGGTGGACGCCGGCCGTCTCCCGGACGTCCTGGAGCGGGGGCCTGCCACGACGAGCGCCCGAGGAGGTGCGGTGGACCGGTCCCGGCGTCGTGCCGCACGGATCGTCGTCGCATCGAGCGTCGTGCCGCTCCTCGCTGCGTGCGGTGGCGGTGAGGCGATCTCGGCAGGCGGCGTGACCGTCCTGGTCTCCGAGCAGACGGGCTCCGGCATGGACGCGCTCGGTGGCGGCCGGCTGGAGGTCGTGGGGGGATGCCTCGGTGCCGGGGGTTCCGTCATCGTCTGGCCCCACGGCACCGAGGTGGTCGACGAGGACCCGATCACGGTCGATGTCCCCGGCTACGGCACCTACGACCTCGGCGACGAGGTGGAGGTCGCAGGCGGCTTCGTCCTCGAGCACTCCTCCCAGGACGAGCCGCCCGGGTCCTTCGACGTCGCGGGCGTGACCGTCCCGGCCGGGTGCGCGGAGCACGACGTCTTCCTCGCCCGCTGACGACGCGCAGCTCGCGACCACCCGGTCGAGGTCCCGGTGCCTGCGCACCCACGGCCGGCGCGACGGGGTCGGTGCGGCGGGGGGAGGATGGCACCGTGGACGTCCTGAGCAGCCGCATCCTGCTCCGACCGTCGGACGCCCGGCGGTCCCAGTCGTTCTACCGCGACGTCCTCGGGCTGGCGGTGCACCGCGAGTTCGGGCCGCCGGAGCACCCCGGGGTGGTGTTCTTCCTGGGGAACGGGCTGCTCGAGGTCTCCGGCCGGTCGGAGGTACGCCCGGCCGGCCTGGCCCTGTGGGTGCAGGTCCGGGACGTCGCTGCCGAGCACCGTCGTCTCACGGCGGCCGGCGTGACCGTGGCGCGGCCGCCCCGACTCGAACCGTGGGGGCTGGTCGAGATGTGGATCGAGGACCCCGACGGCGTGCGGATCGTCCTGGTCGAGGTCCCCGACCAGCATCCCCTGCGCCGCGACCAGCGCTGAGTCCTCGTCGCGCGGCGTTCCCGCGGGAACGCCGCAGCCCGCCGTCTGCACGTTCCGCGCACCGCCGCGGGGCCGGCGGCGAGCCGGCCGGGCGTCAGGTCGAGGCGACGCGGTCCAGGATCGCGCGGGCCAGCTCCTCCGGGGCCTGCTCGGGGATCCAGTGCGTCACGCCGGGCAGCTCCACGAAGCGGTAGTCGCCGGTCACGAACTCGGCGCAGGCCTCCGCCGCCGTCCGGCCGATCGCGACGTCGCCGTCGCTCCACACGTAGGTCGTCGGCACCTCGACCTTGTCGACGCGGATGTCCGAGCTCATCGCCCGGTACCAGTTCAGGGCCGCGGTGAGCGCCCCCGGCGCCGAGAGCACGGCCACGTACTCGTCGACCGCCTCGGGGGAGACGCCGGTGTCGCCGTCGGCACCCAGCAGCATCCGGCGCAGCCGCCGCGCGTCGTCGGCGAGCAGCACCTCCTCGGCCTTGCCGGGCTGCCAGAACAGCCGGATGTAGGACGAGCGCTCCTTCTGCTCCGGGTCGATGCGGAAGGCCGCGGTGTAGGCGGCCGGGTGCGGCACCGAGACCGCGGTGAGCGACCGGACCCGGTCGGGGTGCCAGGCGCCGAGGGTCCAGGCGACGTTGGCACCCCAGTCGTGGCCGACGACGTCGGCGACCGGGACCTCCAGCGCCGTCATGAGGTCGGCGGTGACCTGGGCGAGGTTCTGCATCGCGTACGCCTCGACCTCGGACGGGCGGGCGCCGGGCGAGTAGCCCAGCTGGTCGGGTGCGTAGGTGCGCAGCCCGGCCTGGGTGAGCAGCGGCGTCACCGCCGCCCACGACGCCGAGGTCTCGGGGAACCCGTGCAGCAGGAGCACGGGCCGGCCGTCCTCGGGTCCGTCGACGCGCACGTCGAAGGTCAGGTCGCCGACATCGGTCCGCAGCAGCTCTCCGGGCATGCCCTGGACGCTAACGGTCGCGCGCGGCCGCCGCGCCCCCCGGGAACGCCCCGGCGACGACGGTGCGTTGAACCCTTCATGTCGCTCACCAGACGGCAGTTCCTCGCGGCCGCCGCCGGGGTCGGTGGAGCGGCCCTCACCGGGGGAGTCCTCGCCGACCAGGTGTGGCCGCTGCTCAGCCGGGAGGACCTCGTCCCCGGCCGCACGCCCGAGCTCGTCCTGCCCCGGCAGGCCTGGACGACCTCGCCCGACCGGCTGACGTTCGCGGCGGTGGGGGACACCGGGACCGGCGGCCGGCAGGCGATCGCGGTGGCCACCCGGATGGCCCAGGGCTACGAGGCCGATCCGTACGGCCTGGTCGCCCACCTCGGGGACATCTGCTACTACGGCCGCATCGAGGACCGCTTCGAGGACGTCTTCCTGCGCCCCTACGGCCCGCTGGTCGACGCCGGGGTCGACGTCGAGCTGGCCATCGGCAACCACGACGGCGACGTGCACTTCAGCGACGCCCGGCTCGAGGAGATCGAGACCGAGCTGCGGCTGCTGGGCACGCCGGCCCGCTACTACCGCAGCACCCACGGGCCGGTCGACTTCTTCTACCTCGACTCCAGCACGCCCGGCCTGTTCGGCCCCGGGGCCACCGACCAGATCGACTGGCTCGACGACGCGCTCGCGACCTCGGCGAGCCAGTGGAAGGTCGTCTGCCTCCACCACCCGCCGTACTCCTCGGGTCGGCACGGTGACACCCCCGGCGCGGAGGAGAAGCTGGTCCCGGTGCTCGAGCGGCACGCCGTCGACCTCGTGCTGGCCGGCCACGACCACAACTACGAGCGGACGGTCCCGCTCGACGGCATCACCTACGTCGTCAGCGGCGGCGGGGCCAAGCTCACCCCGGTGCGCCCCCGCCGGATCACCGCCGCCGCGGCGTCGGTGCTGCAGTACCTGCACGTCGAGGTCGACGGCGACCGCCTGACCGCCCGATGCATCCGACCCGACGGCGGGCTGGTCGACCGGTTCACGCTCCGGGCGCGCGAGGGCCGGTGAGCACGCGGTTCCGGCCGGTGCGGGCGGTCCGGGAAGGCGCCGCGGCGCTCTACGGGCTGACCGCGCTCGCCGTCGTGGTGGCGCCCGCGCTGATCATCGACTCGACCGCGAGGGGCGGCGGGGTCGCGCCGACGTGGCAGGCGCTGGACCTGCTGGCGGTCAGCGCGGTGCTGGGCCTCGGCTACGGCGTCGTCTGCTTCCGCCGGCTGCGCCGGCAGTCGACCGAGACCAGGTCACGGGCCAACGCCTGGATCGCCGCCGTGCACGCGCTGGTGGCGCTCGCGCTGCTCTCCTCGGTGCTGCTGGCCGTGGTGCTGCACGAGCTCGGCTCGCTGCAGGCCCCGCTGGCCGGCCAGGAGCTGACGTTGCTGGCGCTCTGGGGCGGGGTGCAGCTGGTCGCGATCATGGCCGCCGAGGCGGTCGAGCGCGGGGTGTTCCGCTGGCTGGTCGGCCCCGAGCGGCGGGCGCAGGCGGGGCCGCCGGACGGCGCGGCTACCGTCGGGGACCGTGACCAGCGCCGAACGTGACTTCGTCCTCGACCACCTCGACGACCTGCACACCGACCTCGACGCCTGGCTGCGCATCCCGTCGATCTCGGCCGACCCCGCGCACGCCCGCGACGTCGCGGCCAGCGCCACCTGGCTGGCCGACGCACTGCGCCGCGTCGGCTTCCCGACCGTGGAGATCTGGCAGACCCCCGGCGCCCCCGCCGTCTTCGCGGAGTGGCCCAGCGCCGACGCCGGCGCCCCGGTCGCCCTCGTCTACGGCCACCACGACGTGCAGCCGGTGGACCCGCTGGAGCTGTGGGAGCACCCGCCGTTCGAGCCCACCCGGGTGGAGGGCCCCGACGGCCCGGAACTGCACGCCCGCGGGGCCATCGACGACAAGGGCAACGTCGCCTTCCACCTGCTCGGCATCCGGGCGCACCTGGCCGCCACCGGCCGTGACACCCCCGCCGTCACGGTCAAGCTGCTGATCGAGGGCGAGGAGGAGTCGGGGTCGCCGCACTTCGAGGGCCTGCTCCGCGACAACGCCGACCGGCTCGCCTGCGACGTCGTCGTCGTCAGCGACACCGGCATGGCCGCACCCGACGTCCCCAGCGCGGTGACGGCGATGCGCGGTCTGGCCGACGCCGAGATCACGCTGCGCGGCCCGGCCGTCGACCTGCACTCCGGCTCCTTCGGCGGCGCCGTCCCCAACCCGCTGCACGCGATGGCGGAGCTGCTCGCGGAGCTGCACGACGAGCAGGGCCGGGTGACCATCCCGGGCTTCTACGACCGGGTGCGCCCGCTCAGCGACCGCGAGCGCGAGCTGATGAGCCGGGTGCCGTTCGACGAGCAGGCGTGGCTCGCCGGCCCCGCCGCCTCGCGGGCCACCTACGGCGAGGCCGGCTTCACCACCCTGGAGCGCACCGGCGCCCGGCCGACCGCCGAGGTGAACGGCATGTGGGGCGGCTACACCGGCCCCGGCCACAAGACGATCATCCCGGCCGAGGCGCACGCCAAGGTCACCTTCCGCCTGGTCTCCGACCAGCGGCCGGAGGACATCGGCCCGATGCTGCGGGCCTGGGTCGAGGCCACCGTGCCCGCGGGCATCGAGGCGGAGGTGCACACCCCGCCCGGCGGGGTCGCGCCGTGCGCCAGCGACCTGGACTCCCCGCACATGGACGCGCTGCTCGCCGCCATCGGCCAGGCCTTCGACACCGACCCGGCCGACGTCCTCTTCACCCGCGAGGGCGGCAGCGGCCCGGAGGCGGCGATCGTCGAGGCCCTCGGCGCCCCGCTGCTGTTCCTCGGCGCCGGCCTGCCGACCGACCGGATCCACTCCCCGAACGAGCGGGTGCTGCTGCCGATGCTCTACCGCGGGGCCGAGGCCGCCGCCCACCTGTGGCGGGAGCTGGCCGCCCGCCGCGCAGGCTAGCGACGCGCACCGACGACGACCGTGGCGCCGTGGTCGTCGTCGGTGACCGGCCGGGCCACCAGCCCGGCGGCGGTGACCAGGGCGAGCGCGGCGGGCAGCTGCCCCTCGCTGCACTCGAACAGCAGCGCACCGCCCGGCGCGAGCCACTCCGGAGCCCCCGCGGCGACCCGGCGGGCGAGTGCGAGACCGTCCCCGCCGCCGTCGAGCGCCGTCCGCGGCTCGTGCTGCCGCGCCTCGGGGGGCAGCAGGGCGACCGCCGCCGTCGGCACGTAGGGCACGTTGGCGGTGAGGACGTCGACCCGGCCGCGCAGCCCCGGTGGCAGGGCGCGGAACAGGTCTCCCTCGTGCACGGGCGTGCCCGGGAGGTTCAGCCGGGCGCAGGCCACGGCCGCGGGGTCGACGTCGGCGGCGTGCAGGTCGAGGCCCGGGACGGCGGCGGCCGTCGCCGCGGCCACCGCCCCCGTGCCGCAGCAGAGGTCGACGACGACGGCGCCCGGGCGGGCGAGCGCCACCGCCTCGGCCACCAGCAGCTCGGTGCGGCGGCGCGGCACGAAGACGCCGGGCGCGACGGTGATCCGCAGCCCGCCGAACGCCGCCCAGCCCAGCACCTGCTCCAGCGGTGCGCCGGCCAGCCGCCGCTCGGCCAGCCGGGCCAGCTCGCCGGCGTCACGCGCCTCCGCCGTCAGCAGGGCGGCCTCCTCCTCGGCGAAGACGCAGCCGGCGTCGCGCAGCCGGCGCACGAGGCCGCTGTCGGGGGAGTGCACGGCGGTCTCCTTCGACGGGCGCGGGTTCCGGGGACGCCGCGGCCCACGCCCTACGCTGGGGCCGTGACCGGAGCGGGCCAGGACGCGGCGCCGGGCTGGTACCCCGACCCGGCCGGCACCCCCGGCGTGGTGCGCTGGTGGAGCGGCACCGCGTGGTCCGACGTCATGATGCCCGCGGGCCCGGGCGTGCAGGTCCACCGGGTGGCCGCCCGCACCGCCGTGCACGAGCCGGCCGTGCCGGAGGTCCCGCCGGCGCCCGCCGGCCGGCGCCCCCGCGCCCGGTCGTGGCTGGCCGCCGGCGCGGTGCTGGTGCTCCTCGTCGCCGCCGTCGTCGCGGTGCTGGGCACGGGAGCGGGCGGGGACGGCGCGGACGCCACCGCCCCCGACCCCGGCATCGCACCGGTCCCGGCTCCCGGGGACCCCTTCCCGCCGGGCACGGTGCGGATCGTCGACGAGGTCGCCGGCATCTCCTACCCGTACCTGGGGGAGGGGTGGTCGGAGTTCGACCTGGGCCGGCAGCTGGAGACGACCGCGACCGCCGGGCAGTACTTCACCACCCAGGAGGCCACCCCCGACGGCGGCATCTTCATCTCCCAGTGCACCTCCGGACCGGTCGCCGAGGGGTACGGGTGGGGCGGCCCGTCGACGCTGCAGAGCACGGTGACGACGCTGGCCGCCAGCGTCCGGGCCAACTACTACCCGAGGCCCAACACGATCGAGGTCCGCCGGGACGAGCCACGCACCGTCGACGGGCGCCCCGCCCACCTGCTGGAGTTCCAGCTCACCTGGGACGTCGAGGGCTACGACGCCTCCGGCGAGCGGGCGGCGCTGCTGCTCATCGACGTCGGTGGCCCGGCCCCGGCGCTGCTCTACGTCTCGATCCCCAACACCCACGCCGAGCTCTACGGCGTCATCGACCGGGTCGTCGCCGACGTCGACGTGCTGTGACACCTCCGTGTTGATCAGGTGACCTGATCGTTCCGGGTCCTGGCTCACCGTCGACAGTGAGCTGGGACCCCACCAGGTGAGCCAGGACCCTGCTCTCCACCCTCCGGGAGACCGTGCGGGCCACCGGCGAGCGCGGGTTCCGACGAGGGACGCGGCCGCAGAGGTTCCCCAGGGGTGGGGACGGCGACCGGCCGCAGTGCCACCCCGGGGACGACGTCGTCGTAGTGTCGGGCGCGTGACTGCAGCTGGTACCGAACTGACCCTGCGGCACCCGATCGAACGGTTCACGCTGGACAACGGCCTGCGGGTGGTCCTCGCCCCCGACCGCAGCGTGCCGGTGGTGGCGGTGAGCGTCTACTACGACGTCGGGATGCGCAACGAACCCGAGGGGCGCACCGGCTTCGCGCACCTCTTCGAGCACATGATGTTCCAGGGGTCGGCGAACGTCGCGAAGATGGAGCACGCCCGGCTGGTCCAGGCCGCGGGCGGCACCTTCAACGGCTCCACGCACCAGGACTACACGAACTACTTCCAGGCGCTGCCCGCCGAGGCGCTGGAGCGCGCCCTCTTCCTCGAGGCCGACCGCATGGCGGCGCCGGCGATCACCGAGGAGAACCTCCGCAACCAGATCGACGTGGTGAAGGAGGAGATCCGGGTCAACGTGCTCAACCGCCCCTACGGCGCCTTCCCCTGGCTGCAGCTGCCGCAGGTCGCGTTCGACTCCTTCGCCAACACCCACGACGGCTACGGGTCCTTCGTCGACCTCGAGTCCTCGACGGTCGCCGACGCGACCGACTTCTTCGACAAGTACTACGCGCCGGGCAACGCGGTGCTGTGCATCGGCGGCGACCTCGACGTCGGCGCGACCGAGGAGCTGGTCCACCGGTGGTTCGGCCCGATCCCCGGCCGCCACGTGCCGCCGCTGCCGTACACGGGCGAGCCCTCGCCCACCACCGTCCGCTCCGCCGTGGTCGAGGACCCGCTGGCCACCGCGCCCGCGCTCGCCCTCGGCTGGCGCGTGCCCGACCCGGTCGGTGACTTCGACACCTACCTGGGCAGCGTGCTGCTGGCCGAGCTGCTCAGCGAGGGCGACGCCTCCCGCCTGGAGAGCCGGCTGGTCCACGGCGACCGCATCGCCATCGCCCAGAGCAGCTACGTGGGCCTGTTCGGCGACCCCTTCGACGTCCGCGACGCCACCCTGCTCACCACCCAGGTGCACCACCCGGCCGCGGTCCCGGCCGAGCGCGTCATGGCGGCCGTGCACGAGGAGGTGGGCCGCATCGCGACCGACGGCGTCGGCACCGACGAGCTCCGCCGCGTCCAGGCGCGCATCGAGGCCCAGCTGCTGCAGCAGGCCGACTCCGTGCTGGGCCGCACGCTGGCCTTCGCGGCGGCGGAGCTGGTCCACGGGCGGGCCGAGCTCGCCGGCGAGCTGGCCGCCCGGCTGGCCGCGGTGACCCCGGAGGCGGTGCAGGCCGCCGCCCGGGGGCTGGATCCGGGCACCGCCGCGGTGCTGGAGCTGCGACCGGCAGGAGGTGCCCGATGACCGCCGCCCTGATCCCGCCGCTGGGCGAGCCGCGGCCCCAGCCCGCGCCGGAGGCCGTGGAGACCACGCTGCCCAACGGGCTGCGCGTGGTCGTGGTGCCGCGCCCCGGAGTGCCCCTCGTCGAGCTGCGCCTGCGGGTGCCGTTCGCGGCGGCGAGCGCCCGCAACGCGGGCGTGCACGCGGCGCGCGGCGCCGTCCTCTCCGGTGCGGTGCTGCTCGGCACGCAGCAGCACGACCAGGCGCAGGTCGCCCAGCTGCTGCAGAGCCACGGCGCCGAGCTCTCGGTGAGCACCGACGCCGACCGGCTGGTCTTCGGCACCACGCTGCTGCCCGGCGGGCTCGCCCCGGTGCTGGAGCTGCTCGCCGAGCTGCTGACCGGCGCCAGCTACCCGGCCGGCCGCGTCGACGGCGAGCGCGACCGGCTCGCCGAGCGGATCGCGATCGCCCGCACGCAACCGGGCACGATCGCCCGCTCGGCGCTGGCCGCCCGCCGGTACGGCGCCCACCCGTACGCCATCCAGCTGCCCGACGCCGATCTCGTGGCCGCCGTGCGCGCCCCGGCGCTGCGCCGGCTGCACCGGGAACGGGTGCTCCCCGCCGGCAGCATCCTCGTGCTCGTCGGTGACCTGGACCCCGCGGCGGCGACCGGGACCGCCGCCGCCGCGCTCGAGGTCTGGAGCGGCAGCGGCACGGCGGTGCAGGCCCCGCCGGTGACCGAGCAGCCGGCGCAGGGCATCGAGCTGGTGCACCGGCCCGGTGCGGTGCAGTCGAACCTGCGCCTCGGTGGCCCGGCGCCCGCCCGGACCGATCCCGACCTCCCGGCGACGCGGCTCGCCGCGATGGTCTACGGCGGGTACTTCTCCTCGCGGCTGGTCGAGAACATCCGCGAGCGCCGCGGTTACAGCTACAGCCCGCGCAGCGCGATCGACCACCAGCGGGCGGCGTCGTCCTTCCTCGTCGAGGCCGACGTCGCCACCGAGGTCACCGGCCCGGCGCTGCTGGAGACGCTCTACGAGCTCGGCCGCATGGCGCTGACCCCGGTCACCGAGGCCGAGCTGGACGCGGCGCGCCGGTACGTCCTCGGCAGCATGGCGCTGAGCACCTCCACCCACGCCGGCCTGGCCAGCACGCTGTCGGCGCTGCTCGGCGTGGGCCTGCCGGCCGACTGGCTGAGCACCCACCAGCGCGATCTCACCGAGGTCACCGTGGAGCAGGTGCAGGCCGCCGCCGCCCGCTACCTGGCGCCGGAGGGCCTCACCGCCGTGGTCGTGGGCGACGCCGACCGGGTGGCCGCCGAGCTCGGCACCCTGGCGCCGGTCACCGTCACCGGGGGCGGCGGGCAGGAGTGACCGCCGGCCCCGGCCCCGGCGACGGCGGCCCGCTGCTGTCCCGCTCGGGGCACGACCGGGCCCACCTCGCCCGGACGCTGACCGACCCCACCGGCGGCCGCCCGGTGCGGGTGCTCACGGTCGACGCCACCCGCGCCGTGCCGGTGGAGGAGGGGCCCGCGGGACCCCGCCTGGTGTGGGACGAGCGCCCGGCCCTGCCCGCGGGCGCGGTGTTCCTCGGGGAGGCCGGCGGGGTGCCGTACGCGGCGGTGCGCGGGGAGCGGTCGCTCACCGTCAACGGCCGTCCGGTCGACCACTGGGCCGGGCTGCGCGAGGTCGGCGCGGCCCTGGGCGACCTGGACGCCGGCCTGCTGGCGCAGGCCGTCGGGATCCTCGAGTGGCACGAGCGGAACCGGTTCAGCCCGCTCACCGGGGTGGCGACGACGGTCGAGCG
Source organism: Blastococcus sp. KM273129 (assembly GCF_021698995.1). Classification (NCBI taxonomy): domain Bacteria; kingdom Bacillati; phylum Actinomycetota; class Actinomycetes; order Geodermatophilales; family Geodermatophilaceae; genus Blastococcus; species Blastococcus sp. KM273129. The sequence continues at coordinate 20,530 of NZ_SSXB01000038.1, forward strand.
GGCCGGCTGGTCGCAGCGCGACCCCAGCACCGGCACCGAGTTCTTCCCGCGCGTCGACCCAGCGGTGATCATGCTGGTCCACGACGGCGGCGACCGGGTGGTGCTGGGCCGCCAGGGGACGTGGCCGCCCGGGCGGTTCTCCATCCTGGCCGGCTTCGTCGAGCCGGGGGAGTCCGCGGAGGCGGCGGTGGCCCGGGAGGTCGAGGAGGAGGTCGGGCTGCGCGTCACCGACGTCCGCTACGTCGCCAGCCAGCCGTGGCCCTTCCCGCAGTCGCTCATGCTCGGGTTCGTCGCCCGGGCCGACGGCGACCGGCCGCTGCGCCTGGACCCGCACGAGATCGAGGAGGCGCGCTGGTTCACCCGCGAGGAGCTGCGCAGCCGCGACGGGCAGCTGGCGGTGCCGCCGTCGATCTCGATCGCCCGGCACATCCTCGACCGCTGGTTGAGCGGCGAGCTCGGCTGAACGGGCGCGGGCTCCTGCAGCTCGCCGTTCCAGCACGTCACCCGAACCGGCCCTGGAGCACCAGCGCGGGGCGGTCGGGGTGGTCGGCCAGCACGACCGCGTCGGCGAGCGCCACCGGGTCCACCTCGTCGTCGTAGCGGTCGAAGGCCGGCAGCTCCCAGGCCTGCTCCGGCGGCGTGCGCCGTGCCCGCGCGGCCGGGGCCATCCGCAGGTGCACGACGACGTCGAACGCCAGCCCGACCCCCTGCAGCAGCGAGCCGGGCACGAGGAGCACCCCACCGGCCGCTGCCGGACGGCGGGGGAGCCGGGCCGACCGGTCCCGCGCCAGGTCCCACAGCGCCGGGAGGTACTCCCCGGAGCCACCCGGACCGACCGGCCCGAGGACCTCGCGGGCGAGCGCGCCGGTGTCCAGCCAGTCGGTGTAGCGGGCGTCGGGATCGGTGCGGCCGTGCTCGAGCCGCAGCGACGCCGGCCGGTAGAAGCCTTCGGCGGGGACGACGACGGCGGCACGCCCCAGCATCGGCAGCCGGTCGGCGACCTCCCCCGCGAGCGCTCCGGGGCCCGCCGCACCGGGGCCGTCGACGGCCACCCGCAGTGCGGTGGCGCCGGGCTCCGGCGGGACGTCGGCCAGCAGCGCGGCCAGGCGGTCGGCGAGGGCGCCGGGGGTGAGCGGTTCCGGACGGGTCAGGAGCGGCCGTCCGCGGTGGCGACGGCGCCGCTCGGCACGGGCTCGGGCCGCGGTGCCGGCGGTGCCGGGGCGGGAGCGGAGGTGGGCGCCACCACGTCGGACGCCAGGCTCCCGAGCACCTCGCGGGCCAGCTCCACCACGGGCCGGCCCTGCGTGCGCGCCTCGCGGCGCAACCCCTCGAACGCCGCCCGCGGGCTCGTGCCCTGCCGCTCGGCGAGCACCCCGATCGCCCGCTCGGTCGAGACCCGGGCGGCCAGGGCGTGCTCCAGCTGCGCCACGGTGCGCTCCAGCGCGGCGATGCGGGCGTCCACCGGGTCCGTCTCGCCGGGAGCGGCCCCCGGGCCGCGTGCGGAGCGCCGCGCGGACCGGTCCGGCTCCGGCAGCCCGCCCAGCTCGTCGGCCAGGAGGTCGGCCAGGGTCATGCCCTCGACGACGTCCTCGACGGCGTCACCGCCGGCCGGGCCGCCGGGAAGGGGGACGACCACCCAGCCGCGCGCGGCCCGGGTCAGCGCGACCCGAGGCGGTTCCCCGGCCCCCGGGCAGGCCACGATCTCGGTACGGCACGGCGCATCGGGGGACACGCGCCCGTCGGAGGGCCTGGGACCGGGGACCACGGGTGCTCACGCCTCCGGGATGTGTGCCAGCTGGGCCTTCACCGCGTCGATGCTGGGGTTGGTCAGCGCGGTGCCGTCGGGGAAGACCAGCGTGGGGACGGTGCGGTTGCCCCCGTTGGCCTGCATGACCAGGTCCGCCGCCTGCGCGTCGGTCTCGATGTCGACCTCGGCGAACGCGATGCCCTCGCGCTGCATGAGCTTCTTCAGCCGCACGCAGTACCCGCACCACGTGGTGGTGTACATGGTGACGGCGGCGCCGGGGGTCGTGGTCATCGCGGGGGAGTCTCCCTGTTCGTGCCTGGTCGGTCCAGCCCCGGGACGGGGTGGCGTGCTGCCTGCATGCCAACGTGGCGCCCCTGGGGATGCTTCCCGCCGTCCGACGGTGCCGGCTGGGAGGATCGTCCGCGGAGCCGAGGGCTCCGCGGAGGTCCGGGACGAGGAACGGGGAGGGACGCCGGCGATGGCGCACGCGGACGCGGAGGCCGTGCTCGACGGGCTCGACGACGAGCAGCGCGCGGCCGCCCGGGCGGTGTCCGGCCCGGTCTGCATCCTGGCCGGTGCCGGCACCGGGAAGACGCGCACGATCACCCACCGGATCGCCTACGGCGTGCACACCGGCACCTACGTCCCCGAGCAGGTGCTGGCGGTGACGTTCACCGCCCGGGCGGCCGGCGAGCTGCGCGCCCGCCTGGCCGCGCTCGACGTCGGCGGGGTGCAGGCGCGCACCTTCCACGCCGCCGCCATGCGCCAGCTGCGCTACTTCGCCCCCCGGGTGCTGGGCGGCCCGATGCCGGGGCTGATCGAGAACAAGCTGCGGGTGGTCGCCTCCGCCGCCACGCGGAACCGGCTGACCACCGACCGCACCAGCCTGCGCGACCTCGCCAGCGAGATCGAGTGGGCCAAGACCACGCTGGCCACGCCCGAGGACTACCCGGCCCGCGCGAAGGCCGCCGGCCGCGAGGTCCCGTTCGAGCCGGCCGCGGTCGCCGCCGTCTACGCCAGCTACGAGCAGGCCAAGCAGCGCGACGGCGCCCTGGACTTCGAGGACCTGCTGCTGGTCACCGCGTACGCGCTCGAGGAGCACCCGGACGTCGCCCGGCAGGTGCGGGCGCAGTACCGGCACTTCGTCGTCGACGAGTACCAGGACGTCAACCCGCTGCAGCAGCGGCTCCTCGACGCCTGGCTGGGCGGGCGCGCGGAGGTCTGCGTCGTCGGCGACCCCAACCAGACGATCTACTCCTTCACCGGCGCCGACCCCGACTACCTGCTGGGCTTCGCCGACCGCTACGCCGACGCGGCCGTGGTCAAGCTGGAGCGCGACTACCGCTCCACGCCGCAGGTGGTGGGGCTGGCCAACCGGCTGATCGGCCAGGCGCCGCCGCGCAAGGGCCTGCCGGGGCTCCGCCTGCTGGGCCAGCGCCCGCAGGGCCCCGAGCCGCGGTTCGTGGAGCACCCCGACGAGCCGGCGGAGGCCGCGGCGGTCGCGGCCCGCTGCAAGGCCCTGATCGACGAGGGCACGCCCGCCGCCGAGATCGCCGTGCTGTTCCGGATCAACGCGCAGTCGCAGGTGTACGAGTCCGCGCTGGCCGACGCCGGGGTGCCCTACGTGCTCAAGGGCGGCGAGCGGTTCTTCGAGCGGCCCGAGGTGCGCGAGGCGGTGCTGCTGCTCCGCGGGGCGGCCGCCGGGGGCAACGATCCGGGCATGCTCGTGCCCGCCGTCCGCGACGTCCTGGCGTCGACCGGCTGGGTGGAGCACCGCCCGCCGGCAGGGGGTGCGGCGCGGGACCGCTGGCAGTCGCTCGCCGCGCTGGTCGACCTCGCCGTCGACCTGGTGGCCGAGAACCCCGCCCTGGACCTCGCCGGGTTCGTCACCCACCTCGCCGAGCGGGCCGACGCGCAGCACGCGCCCACCGTCCAGGGCGTCACCCTGGCGTCGATGCACGCGGCCAAGGGGCTGGAGTGGGACGTCGTGTTCGTCGTCGGGCTGGTCGACGGCGTGCTGCCGATCGCCCAGTCCCTCAGCCGCCCGGAGGCGGTCGAGGAGGAGCGCCGGCTGCTGTACGTGGCGGTCACCCGGGCCCGGGAGCAGCTGACCCTCTCGTGGTCGCTGGCGCGCAACCCGGGTGGTCGGCGCGCCCGTCCGCGCAGCCGCTTCCTCGACGGGCTGGCGCCGGGCTCCGGGCCGACGGCGCCGCCCCCGCGCCGTCCGGCCAAGCGGGCGAAGGTGGTCCTGGAGGGCGAGGCGGGGGAGCTGTTCGAGCGGCTCCGCGCCTGGCGCAGCCAGACCGCGCAGGACGCGTCCGTGCCCGCCTACGTCGTCTTCTCCGACGCCACGCTCCAGGCCATCGCCGAGAGCCGGCCGGCCAGCCTCCGGGAGCTGTCCGGGCTGCCCGGCATCGGTGCCCGGAAGCTGGAGCTCTACGGCGCCGACGTGCTGGCCACCGTCAGCGGCTGAACGGGTGAGGGAGCCGTCGCCGGCGGCGACGGCAGGCGGTTCCGAGACCCGCCGGGGTCCCCCTGCGGAGGAACCGCGATTAATTGGATTGACCCGGTATCCGGGGCGCCCCTAGTGTCCCGTTCCACACGCGCTGCACCCCCGTGGCGAGCCCGGCCGGCCGGCCGGACCGCGAGAGAGGAAGGAGGGGGTACCCGATGACGATCACCACCACGATCACCGCTGCCTCCGCCGACCTCCTCGGCCGCGGCGGCGTCGACGCGCGCACGGGTGGCCTGATCATGACCGGTCCCGCCGCTCAGCACGAGGGCACCGGTCTGTCCTCCGCCGCCTGCCGCGGTGAGTGGACCGCCGTCCTCGGTGGGGACGCCGGCGCCGCCGCCTTCGACCGGCGCCCGAAGTCGCTCCGCACCGTCGAGCGCCCCTTCGTGCCCACCTACCTGCCCCAGCACGACGGCACCACCCTCGGGATCCGATCCCCCGGGAGACCGCTGAGCTAGCCGCTCACCGGCCCTCCTCGAGGCCGCGGAACCCGAACCCCGGGATCCGCGGCCTTTCTGCTCTCCCCTCCGCGGCACCCGGCCCCGACTTCGGTCGGCGGGCCACCGCCGTCCGTACACGACCAGTACGAGGAGGAGCGGCAGTGCAGCAGACGATCGACCGCCCGACGTCCCACCGCCGGCCCGGGCTCCCGCGGACCGGTGGGCCCAGCCCCCGACGGCCACGCCCGGCCCTGCCCCCTGGACCGGTGCGGCGTCCCCTGCCGTGCCGGGTGGAGGACCCCGAGCTGTGGTTCGCCGAGAACCCGTCGCAGCTGGAACTCGCCAAGAGCTTCTGCGGCGACTGCCCGGTGCGGGAGGCGTGCCTGGCCGGCGCGCTCTCCCGGGCCGAGCCGTGGGGCGTCTGGGGCGGCGAGATCTTCGACCGGGGCGTCGTGATCGCCCGCAAGCGGCCACGTGGCCGTCCCCGGAAGGTCGTCGCGGCGTGAGCCGGCGGCCATCCCCAGCCCGTAAGCACGTGACCAGCAGTTCCGAGCTCCCGACCGGGAGCCGACCGAAGGAATCCGCGATGTACATGTTCGAGCCCGACATGGCCCGCAGCCGCATGAGCGAACTGCAGGCCGAGGCGATGGCCGCGTCCCGCGCCCGTCGTCTGTACCTGGCGCGGCGTGCCTCCCGGCGCGCCGAGCGCGCGGTCCGCCGGGCCGCGCGCGCCAGCGCCGCCGTCTACTAGAAGGACCCCGTCCTCCGCACCCCTCGCACGCTCGGGGCGAGCCTCGGGACGGGGCCGCCTCGGGGCGAGCCTCGGGAGGGGGCCGGCGGACAGTCGCACCGGGCGGGGCCCTCGTGCCCCGCCCGGTGCTACTTCTCGAAGCCGGGGAGCCACTCCTCGAGCACCGTGCGCCAGTCGGCCTCGGCATCGAGCTGGCAGAGCACGCCGATCGACCCGATGGTCACCCGGTGGATGAGCAGGTAGGCGGGCGGCAGGTTCAGCTGCCTGCCCAGCCGGTTGGCCTCGGTCCGCGGGTCGCCGATCCGCATCGCCTGCTCCTGCATCCACGCGCGGGTGAAGCGGAACCGGTCGGCGGCGATCGGCTCCAGCAGCGGGAGCAGGTAGTCCAGGACCGCCTCCGGGTCGACCTGCACCCCCGGCCGCACGAAGCCCTCCGCACGCAGGTCGGCCAGCACCTCCGCCGCGCGTCCTTCCAGCGCCCACCGCACCAGCCGGCCGATCGGCTCCGGGTGGCCGTCGGGCAGCCGGGCGGTCGCGCCGAAGTCGATCACGCCGAGGCGGCCGTCGGGCAGCATCCGGAAGTTGCCCGGGTGCGGGTCGGCGTGCAGCAGGCCGGCGCGCTGCGGCCCGGAGAAGTGCAGCGTGGCCAGCAGCCGCCCGGCGCGGTCGCGCTGCTCCCGGGTTCCCGTGGCGATGATCCGGGACAGCGGCGTCCCCTCGATCCACTCGGAGACGACGACCTTCGGCGCGCTGGCGACGATCCGCGGGACGGCGATCTCCGGGTCTCCGGCGTAGGCGGCGGCGAACGCCCGCTGGGCGTCGGCCTCGAGGCCGTAGTCCAGCTCCTCCACCACCCGCGCCTTGAGCTCGGCGATCAGCGGCTTCACGTCCAGCCCGGGGAAGACGGCGGCGAACAGCCGGGCGAAGCGGGCCAGCTGGTTGAGGTCGCTCATCAGCGCCGTCGCCGCGCCGGGGTACTGGATCTTCACGGCGACGTCGCGGCCGTCCCGCCACGTGGCGCGGTGCACCTGGCCGATGCTGGCCGCCGCGGCCGGCGCGTCGTCGAAATCGGCGAAGCGCTGGCGCCACGTGCCGCCCAGCTGCTGGGCGAGGACCGCGTGCACGGTCCGCACCGGCATCGGCGGCGCCTCCTCCTGCAGCTTGGTGAGCGCCTCGCGGTACGGCGCCGCCATCTCCTCGGGGACCGCCGCCTCGAACACCGACAGCGTCTGGCCGAGCTTCATGGCGCCGCCCTTGAGCTGGCCCAGCACGGCGAACAGCTGCTCGGCGGTGCGCTGCTGCAGCTCGGCGTTCACCGCCTCGGCCGGTCGGCCGGACAACCGCTTGCCGATCCCCAGGGTGGCGCGCCCCGCGGCACCCAGGGGCAGGGAGGCCAGGCGCGCGGTCCGTGCGACCGATCCCCCTGGCATGGCCGGTCGCTCGTCGCTCACGCGTCCTCCTCGCCGGCGGCCGGGCGGAGCGGCGCCGTGTCGTGCCCGGTGAGCCCGAGAGCTCGGTCACCGGCCATTGTCGCCCGAGCGGCGGGGCTCCCGCCCGCAGGGCGTGCTCCACCCCCCTCCGGGGGACCGTCGCCGGCGGCCGCAGCGCCGCAGCCGCACGACGGGTGCGGGGGCCATCGGCGCAGGTGGGGCAGGAGGTCGGGCGGGCGCAGCTCGACGGTGGCGTCGAGGGTGGCCGGCGCGCCGCGCCCGTCGATGCAGGCCAGCACCTGGCCGGCCGCGAGCACCGCGGTGAGCAGGCAGGTGAGGGTGGCGCCGCTGGGCGGTGGCTCGGTCGCGGTCAGCTGGGCCGCGAGCCGGGGCCAGCGCGGATCGGCGTCCCGGCGGTGCAGGTCCGCGCAGCGCAGGCAGCTGCTGGCGCCGGGCACGACCAGGGGGCCGACGACGCCGGTCTCCCCGCGCACGGTGGCCACCAGGTGCACCCCCGGTACCCCCGGCACCACCGGGTCGGAGGCGGCCCACGGCCGGGTGAGGACCACGAGGTCGGGCCGGAGCCCGGCCGGGAGGGGCCCCAGGTCGGTGAGCGGGCTCGCCCGGCGGACGGCGTCCGCCGCGGCCACGGCACGGGGGCGCCCCTCGTCCGCGGCGGTCACGCCGCCCACCACGGCATCCGCGGCGCTGACCACGCCCGCGTCCCGGACCACGACGCGGCCGACGCCGCTCGCGGCCAGGACCGCGGCCAGCGGCGTGCCCACGCGCGTGGCGCCCTCGACCACCACGGTCGCCCGCCGCCGGGCCCGCCACCCCCCGGCACCGGGGGAGGAGCCGGCGGCAGGCAGTTCCACGGCCGCGCGTGCGGCCGCCGCGGGGCCGGGGTCGATGGCGAGCAGGTCGGCGGGATCGAGGTCGTGGACCAGGCCCGCGGAGCGGAGGGCGTCGACCGCGGCGTCCACGAGCCCCGGCGCCAGGCCCTCCCCGGCGGCCTGGGCCCGCACCGCGCGCCGTGACCGTCGGCCGTCGAGGGCGCGCAGCACGGGCCTCAGCCCGGCGGCTGGCGCCAGGAGCAGCCCGTCGGTGGAGTCCACGCCGCCGACCTGGACGCTCCCGGCGTCCCCGGCGAGCAGCGGGGTCGCCGCGGGGAGGAGGGGATGGGCGTTGTCGCTCACCCGGGCAGGGTGGCAGCCGGGCAGCACCCCCCGGGCCCGTTGTCCACAGGCCCCACGACGACGGCGGCGCCCCCCTCAGGGGACGCCGCCAGTGACGTGCCGGAACGGCCACCCTCCAGGGGCCCGCGCCGAGCCTGCGGGGTGCGGGGAGGAGGGTGGTCCTCCCTCAGGCCTTGCCGAGGATGCGGTTCATCTTGGTGCCGCAGACCGGGCAGGTGCCCTGCGCCATGCGTCGCCCGGACTCGCTCACCTTGACCTCGCCGTCGAAGTCGCGCTTCTCCTTGCACTTCACGCAGTAGCCGTTGTAGCTCTCCGCCACGGGATCTCCTCGTCTCCGGGGCGCCCCGGCTCGCACGCCGGGCGCCGTTCGCGAGAACGCTACCCGTGGCTGCCCGCGCCGACCGCCCGACGCCGGGCCCGTCCGGGGCGTCCGGCGGTGCCGGGCGCGAGCGCGTTCCCCACAGCTGTGGACGGAGCTGTGGACGCCATGGGGACGGCGTGGCGTGTCGCTGTGCGGAACCGGGGGACGGATCGGGGACGGTCCACCGGCAGCCACCGCGGACGGCGCGCCCACCAGCGCAGACGTCCCCGGGCAGGGTGTGGACCCCCGCGCCCGGGCACCCTCGTCACCGGGTGGAGCGGCGGCGATGTCCACCGTCCGTGCGACCTGCACCCGAGCGGGTGTCCCTGCGCGGGCGCCACGCCCGGACGGTGCCCTACGGTCTCCTCGTGCCCGGAACGACTCCTCCTGCGAGCGCCCTGCCTGAGCCGGCGGACGGCGACGTCGTGGAGGTCCGGCGCAGCAGCCGCCGCCGCCGCACGGTGACCGCCTACCGCGAGCTGGGGCGCACCGTGGTGCTCATCCCGGCGGCCTTCAGCCCGGCCGAGGAGCAGCGCTGGGTCGAGCAGATGGTCGCCAAGCTGCGCACCCGCGAGGAGCGGCGCAAGCGCTCGCTCGGGGGCGACGCCGAGCTCCTGGCGCGGGCGCGGGCGCTCTCTGCCGCCCACCTCGACGGCCTCGCCGAACCGGCCAGCGTGCGGTGGGTGGACAACCAGCACCGCCGCTGGGGCTCCTGCACGCCGGCGGACCGGACGATCCGGCTCTCCAGCCGGCTGCGCTCCATGCCGGAGTACGTCGTCGACTACGTGCTGGTGCACGAGCTGGTGCACCTGCTCGAGCCGGGGCACGACGAGCGGTTCTGGGCCCTGGTGGCGCAGTACCCGCGGGCGGAGCGGGCGCGCGGCTTCCTCGAGGGCGTCGAGCTGGCGTCCACCGCCGGGGCGGCGGGCGCCGACCCGCTCCCCGACGTGGACGGCTGAGCCGCTACCCCTCGCCGCCCAGCTCGCGCCGGTCCTCGTCCTCGTCCTCGGTCGGCGGGTCGTCGGACGGCCGGTCGGGCGCCTGCTCCGCGTCGTCGGCGGTCAGTGCGGCCAGCTCGTCGTCCAACCCCTGGCGGGCGACGAAGTCCAGCGGCTCGTCCAGGTCCTCCGACGTCGGCAGCAGGTCGGGGTGGGACCACAGCCGGTCCCGCTCCGCGCTGCCGTGCTGCTGACCCATCGCCCCCCACACCGTCGCCGCGTCGCGCAGCCGGCGCGGTCGCAGCTGCAGCCCGACCAGCGTGGCGAAGGTCTGCTCGGCGGGGCCGCCGGAGGCCCGGCGGCGGCGCATCGTCTCGGCGAGCGCGGCGTGGCCGGGCAGCCGGTCGGCCGCGGCGGCGGCGACCACGGCGTCCACCCACCCCTCGACGAGGGCCAGCAGGGTCTCCAGGCGCCGCAGGGCCATCTGCTGCTCGGGGGTCTCCTCGGGCTCCAGCACGCCGCTGCCCAGCAGGCGCTGGATGCTCTCCGGGTCGCTCGGGTCCAGCCCGCCGCCCATGCCGCCGGCCATCGCCTCGTTGATGCCCCGCTCGATCGCCTCGCGGTCGATGGTGATGCCGCGGGCGTAGGCGTGCACGGCGTCCTGGAGCTGCTGGCGCAGCCACGGGACGTGCGCGAACAGCCGCTGCGACGCCGCCTCCCGCAGGGCGACGAACAGCCGGACCTCGTCGGCCGGGCGGTCGAGGCCCTCGGCGAAGGAGGCCAGGTTCTGCGGCACGAGCACGCCGGTGCCGGCGGGTGCCAGCGGCAGCCCGACGTCGGTGCTGGTGAGCACCTCCCCGGCCAGCGAACCGAGCGCCTGCCCCACCTGGGCGCCGAACATGAGGCCGCCCATGCGGCCCATGATCCCGGCGATCGGGCCGAGGGACATCGCCGCTTCCTGGGGCAGGGCGCTGGTCATGGCCGCCACCACCCGCTCGGCCAGCGGGTCGATCAGCGCAGCCCACGCGGCCTGGGTCTGCTCCACCCACTCGACCCGCGACCACGCGGTGGTCCGCTCGATGCCGGAGGGCAGCTCGGTCACCTGGTCCAGCCACAGGTCGGCCAGCCGGAGCGACTCGGCGGCCGCGGCGCGCTCCTGCTCCGACGTCGGCTGGTGCCCGGCCGCGAGCTGGCTGATCGCGCCCTGCCGGGCGAGGTCCCAGTTGACCGGACCGCCCGACCAGTTCATGAGCTTCTGCAGCTCGGCGAACAGCGGCATCTTGCCGAGCACGTCCTCGGGCGACCCGCCACCGGCCATGCCGCCGAAGAGGGCGCCGAGGCCGAACGGGTCACCGCCCTGGTCGCCGCGGCCGGGCTCGCGGCGCTCGGGGTCGCGGTCGGACGGGCCGAAGCCGAACGGGATGTCGCTCATGCGCCCACGGTAGACGTGCGATCTTCGGCCGGTGAAGGCGTTCGCCGGCAGCGCACGGCCCCCTGCAGGGCCCGCCGCGAGCCTTCGAGCGGTGGGGGGCAGGAGGTCCTTCACCTAGGCTCGCGCCTCGTGACCCGTCGCAACGCCGTCCTCAGCGTGGGCGCCGTGCTCCTGCTGCTGTTCGGCGTGCTCGGCACGACCGTGCCCGTGCCCTACGTCGCGCAGGTGCCCGGCCCCACCTTCGACACGCTCGGTGAGGTCGACGGCGAGCCGATCATCGCGGTGGAGGGCCGGGAGCGCAACGAGGTGGAGGGCGACCTCAACCTGACCACCGTCGGGGTCAGCCGCAGCGGGCTCAGCCTCGTGCAGGCGGTCCGCGGCTGGTTCGACGACGAGGTCAGCGTCGTCCCCGAGGAGACGGTCTACCCACCGGACCGCAGCGAGGAGGAGACCCGGGAGGTCAACCGCCAGGCCTTCGTCACCTCGGAGCAGGCGGCCGAGAGCGTCGCCCTCGGCGAGCTCGGCTACCCGGAGAAGGTGGTCGTGCGGGGGGTCCCCGAGGGCTCGCCGTCGGAGGGTCAGCTGGAGGAGGGCGACGCCCTGGAGACCGTCGACGGCCGACCGGTGCCCGACGCCGAGGTCCTCGCCGACGTCCTGAGCGGCATCCCACCCGGCACGGAGGTCACCGTCGGCTACACGCGGCTGGGCGAGCCGGGCACCGCCACGATCACCACGCAGGCGGCCGAGGAGCGGGCCGGGTCGCTGCTGGGCGTCAACGTCCTCGACCAACCCTCGGCGCCGTTCGACGTCGACATCCAGGTGGCCGACGTCGGCGGCCCGTCGGCCGGGCTCATGCTCACCCTCGGGATCCTCGACCTGGTCGGGGAGGAGGACCTGACCGGTGGCGCGGCGATCGCCGGCACCGGGACGATCGACCTCGCCGGCAACGTCGGCCCCATCGGCGGCATCGCGCTGAAGATGGTGGCCGCACGCGACATCGGGGCCGACCTCTTCCTCGTCCCGGCCGGCAACTGCGCCGAGGCGCTGGCCGCGCCCGACACCGGCGTGCCGACGGCGCGGGTCGCCACGCTGGACGACGCCCTGACGGCCCTCGCCGACCTGCGCGCCGGCCGCACCCCGGAGGGCTGCTGACCCCGGCGCGCCGACCTGCCCCGGGAACCCCGCGCCGTCCGGTGCGTTGTCCATGAGGCCGGGTTCGCCCGGCGCCGCACCACCCGACCCCCGCGGTCGATCGTCGCGCGGCCGAGAGGCCGCGCCTGCAACTGAAGGAGACCGCTCGTGGCCATGCGGCCCCCCGTGCCGGTACCGACGCTGTCGCGGCGCGCGAAGCTGGTCATCGGCGCCATCGCCGTGCTGCTGGTGCTGTTCACCGCCGTCGGCACCCTCACCAACGTCTACGTCGACTACCTGTGGTTCGACGAGACCGGCTTCACCGAGGTGTTCTGGACCGAGCTCCAGGCCCGCGCGCTGCTGTTCGCCGTGGCGGGCGTGGCGACCGGTGGGCTCACCGCGCTGGCCATGTACCTGGCCTACCGCTTCCGCCCCACGTTCCGCCCCATGTCGCTCGAGCAGCAGAACCTGGAGCGCTACCGCCAGTCCCTGGAGCCGCGGCGCGGCCTGGTGCTCACCGGCATCGCCGTCGTCCTCGGCCTGTTCGCCGGGTTCACCGCGCAGAGCAGCTGGGAGACCTGGCTGTCGTTCCGCAACAGCACCGACTTCGGCCGCACCGACCCCCAGTTCGGCGTCGACCTGTCGTTCTTCGTCTTCGACTACCCCTTCTACCGGCTGCTGCTGGGCTTCGGGTTCGCGGTCGTCATCCTGGCGCTGATCGGCTCGCTGCTGACCCACTACGTGTTCGGTGGGCTGCGGCTGCAGACCCCCGGCCAGAAGCTGACCGGCGCCGCCCGCGTGCAGCTCTCGGTGCTGCTGGGCTTCTTCCTCGCCCTCAAGGCCGTCGCCTACTGGCTGGACCGGTACGGGCTGGTCTACTCCGGCCGCGGCGACGTCTTCACCGGTGCCAGCTACACCGACGTCAACGCCCTGCTGACACCGAAGACGATCCTGGTGTTCGTGGCGGCCGTGTGCGCCCTGGCGTTCTTCGCCAACATCGTCGTCCGCAACTTCCTCCTGCCGGCCGCGGCGCTGGTGCTGCTGCTGGTCTCCAGCCTGGCGATCGGCGTGGCCTACCCGGCGGTCGTCCAGCAGTTCGTCGTCGGCCCCAGCGCCAACGAGAAGGAGGCGCCCTACATCGAGCGGGCGATCGCGGCGACGCGGGACGCCTACGACCTGACCGAGATCGACTACGTGAACTACGCGCAGCAGGCGACGGGCGACGAGGTCGATCCCGAGGCCGCCCTGGCCGATCTGCGCGCGGACTCCGAGACGATCCCGAACGCCCGGCTGCTGGACCCCAACGTGCTCTCCGACACGTTCACCGCGCGCCAGCAGATCCGCAACGTGTACGGCTTCCCCGAGAAGCTGGACATCGACCGCTACACGATCGACGGCGAGACCCGCGACTACGTCGTGGCGGTGCGCGAGCTCAACAGCTCGGGCCTCTCGGAGAACCAGAACACCTGGATCAACCGGCACACCGTCTACACGCACGGCAACGGGTTCGTGGCCGCGCCGGCCAACGAGGTCGTCGCCGGGCAGGAGGGTGGCGAGCCGCGGTTCACCACCCGCGACCTACCCACCCGCGGCAACATCGACGTCGACGAGCCGCGGATCTACTACGGCGAGCTGATCGAGATCAACGGCCAGGACGTGTACTCCGTCGTCGGGGCCCCCGAGGGCGCCGAGCCGCGCGAGTTCGACCTCCCCGAGGGCGGGTCGGACGAGCGCCAGATCAACAACACCTACGAGGGCGAGGGCGGCGTCGAGATCGGCAGCTTCTTCCGGCAGCTGACCTTCGCGATCCACTACCGCGAGCGCAACTTCCTGCTCTCCAGCGCGGTCAACGAGGAGTCCAAGGTCCTCTACGTCCGCAACCCGCGGGACCGCGTGGAGAAGGTCGCGCCGTTCCTCGAGGTCGACGGCGACCCCTACCCGGCGGTCATCGACGGCGAGATCAAGTGGATCCTCGACGGCTACACGACGTCGGACTCCTACCCCTACGCCGAGCAGACGCAGCTGGGCGAGGTCGCCGCGGATGCGCTGACCGGCACGGGGACGACGGCGCTGCCGAACGAGACGGTCAACTACATCCGGAACTCGGTCAAGGCGACCGTCGACGCCTACGACGGCACCGTGACGCTGTACGAGTGGGACACCGAGGACCCGGTGCTCAAGACCTTCATGAAGGCATTCCCGGGGGTCGTGCAGGAGCGGGAGTCGATGCCCGAGGCCCTGGTGGACCACGTCCGCTACCCGGAGGACCTGTTCAAGGTGCAGCGGGACATCCTGACCCGCTACCACGTCGACGACCCGCAGAACTTCTACAGCGGCAACGACCGCTGGCAGATCCCGGACGACCCGACGCAGAACACCGACCAGGCCCAGCCGCCGTACTACATCCTGGCGGAGCGGCCCGGCGAGGAGGGCGCGTCGTTCCAGCTGACCAGCGCGCTGAACGCCTTCAACCGGCAGAACCTGTCGGCGTTCGTCTCGGCGTCCAGCGATGCGGACACCTACGGGCAGCTCCAGGTGCTGCGGCTCCCGGGGAACACGCCGTTCCGCGGACCGCAGCAGGTGCAGCAGTCGTTCAACACCAACGACGAGGTCGCCCGTGACCTGAACCTGTTCCGCAGCGCGGACTCCACCCCGGTGTTCGGCAACCTGCTCACCCTGCCGATCGGCGACGGCGGGCTGCTCTACGTCGAGCCGCTCTACGTCGAGGGCACCGGGGAGAACTCCTTCCCGCTGCTGCGCAAGGTGCTGGTCAACTACGGCGACCGGGTCGGCTACGCCGACACGCTGGCCGAGGCGCTGGACCAGGTGTTCGGTCCGGGGGCCGGGGAGTCGGCCGTCGACAGCGACGACACCGGTGCCGACGGCGATGCCTCCGGCGACCTGCCGGAGACGCCCGAGGAACCGGCGCCGGACACGCCGGCGCCGGCCGATCCGCCGGTCAACGGTGGCGGGGACGCCCCGAGCACCCCGGACATGGCGGCCGCGGTGGCCGACATGAACGCGGCGCTCGAGGCGCTCGCCACGGCGCAGCGCGACGGCGACTTCGCCGGCCAGGGGCAGGCGCTGGAGGACCTGCAGGCGGCCGTCACCGCCTACCAGGAGGCGCAGCGGGCAGCCGGGGCAGCCGACTGACGACCCCGGGCGGCGGGTGCCCCGGCACCTGCCGCCCGGGAGCTGGTACGGTGTTGTCACCGACGCGGGGTGGAGCAGCTCGGTAGCTCGCTGGGCTCATAACCCAGAGGTCGCAGGTTCGAATCCTGTCCCCGCTACCACCACGAAGGCCCGGCCCCCAAGGGGCCGGGCCTTCGTCGTTCCTGGCCTCCGGTCGTGCTCGGGCCCCGGGCGGAGGACCGCTCAGCGGGCGTGGAGCGCGCCGGCGTCGGCGTGCTGGCGAGACCGGTGGTCCTCCTCCCGCGGCGTGCGGCGGTACGGCGTGGGGCGGGGGCGCCCGGG
>NZ_SSXB01000039.1:0-35932 GCF_021698995.1 Blastococcus sp. KM273129
ACCCCCGACCGCACACCCCATGTCACCCCCGCCAGCGGCGGGGGTGACATGGGGTGTGCGGTCGGGGGTGACGAGCAGCCCGCCGTCCCGGTCGACGCCGGTGACCGTCCACACGTCGCGGTTGGCGACCTGCAGGTCGCGGTCGTTGCGCCGGGTGGCGATCCGGTCGCCGACGCCGATCCGCTCCCCGGCCCCGGTCACGACCACACGCCGGTCGTCGACCCGACCGTCGGTGACGAGCCGGTCCCGGATGGCGGCATTGAGGGCGGCGGCCTGCTCACGGATGGCGACCACCACGGCCACCCGCTCGCCCGCGGTGTAGCACTGCGCCGCGGTGGCGGCGAGCTCCTTCCGCAGCGCCTGCGCGTCGGGGTGCAGCCGGATCTGCCCGCGGGCCAGCAGAGTGTCGAACACCGTCCCGGGGTTCTCGCCGGCGCGCATCGCCAGGGTCAGCTCGGCGTAGTCGCTGTCCGGTGTCGTGGCGCCGGTGGCGTCGGTGCGGGTGAAGCGGTGTACCCCGTCCAGGGTCAGGTGCCCGGTCAGGTCAACCTGGGCCGCGGCGAGGTCCAGCACGCCACCCCGCCCGACCGCCGCGAGCTGATGCCGGTCACCGAGCAGGGCGACGCGCACCCGGCACTCGTCGGCGACCGTCAGGAGGGCCCGGGCCGTGTCCTGATCCAGCATCCCGGCCTCGTCGACGACGAGGAGGTCCCCCGGGCGGAGTCGCGCTCCCTCCCCCGGCCCGGCGTAGACACCTCCCGTGGTCGGACAGAGATCTCCGATACCGAGCCGGGTCCAGGCGCCGTCGTTGTTCCAGCGCCAGCCGTGCTGGAAGGCCAGCCGGGCCGCCGACCCCGCGACCGCCCCGACCTCCGCGGCGGCGACCTTGGCCGCCTTCAGCGTCGGGGTGACGACCACCAGCCGGCGCCCCTGCTGGTCGAGCACGTTGCGGGTGGCGGCGAGGGTGGTGGTCTTGCCGGCGCCGGCCGCACCCTCCACCACGGCCAGTGGCCGGTCGCCGGCCAGTGCGGCGACCGCCGCGGCCTGGCCGGCATCCAGCCGCGCGGCGCCGGCCGCGAGGTCGACCGGGGGTGTCAGGTCGGTTTCCGGTCCGCCGGTCCTGGCGCGGGCGGCGAGGCGGGCGGTCAGCTCGGCCTCGACGGCGAGCACCGGCCGCGACGTCCAGGCCCGGATGTGCTCGGGGACGCCGTCGCGGTCCAGCAGTGGCAGGCAGCGGTCCATCGCGCGGGCGGCGAGGTCCTCGGCCAGCTCGAGGCGCACCGCCGCCCCGGCGACGACGCCCGCCGCGGCGATCAGCCGCTCGACCTCGCCGCGGACGTCCGCGGCGTTCCACGCCGACCGGCCCGCCGCCAGCCGGGCCAACGCGCGCTGCACCAGCTCCTCCCGATCGAGGGCACCGACCTGGGTGGGCGCAAGGTCCACGGGACCGGCCGGGCCGCGGTAGCCGAGCCCCAACAGCTGCCCCCGCCACCGTTCGTCGAGGGTCACCCCGCGCTGCGCAACCACCTTGTCCGGGCGGCCGTCGGCCCAGGCGCGGGCGTCCCACGCCCGCCGCAGCGCCGGGCCTGGCCGTTCACCGGGGTGCGCGGCGGTCCACTCGGCTTCGTAGCGGTCCACATTCCGGGCGATCTGCGCGTTCCGCGCGCTGAACGGGCCGACATAGTCGGCGAGCTCCAGTATTTCTCCAGTAGCGTCCTTCGTGTAGCCGTGCGCGGCGAACGCGGCGTTCAATTCCGGGTCACACGCCATCGCCGCGTGCCCGATGCCGTTGATCGCCCCGAGCGAGTCGCGGACCCCGACGGTGTGCAGCCCGCGCCATTTTCCGACGGCGAACACGCGGGACAGGATCTGCAGGTGCAGATGCCAGTGCGGATCGCCGGCGCGGGAGGTGTAGTGCCGCACCGTCGCCGCCTCCAGCACCTGCAGCGGCACCTGCACCTGCCCGCCGCGCGGGCCGACCCTGGTGGTGGCGTGCTGCGAGAGCCAGCCGATGATCTGCTCGGCCGCGCGGTCCTGCGCCGCCTCGTACGCGGCGGCGATGTCCGGGTGCAGTGCGGCGGCCAGCGACCAGGTTTTCGGGCCGTTGACCACCACCTCGACGAACCGCACCGCCCGGTCGTCGTCGCGCAGCTGCCCCCGCGGCTGGTCGGTGTCCGGGTCGTGGCCGGCCACCCAGGTCTCGTATCCGTCGCCGGTCAACGGGGCCAGTTCGGTCACGCGGGCGTCGGTGGCGGTGAAGCGGCGGGCGAAGCCGGTGCCCTCGGCCAGGTAGTAGTCATCGGCCCGACCCCGATCAGCCTCCACATAGGCGCGGGCGGCGGCCGGGTCGCCGACGTACACCTTCATTCCCCCGTGCATTTTCAACGCCACCCAATAATGACCAACAGGTCACCCCTAGAAACGGCGATGGGCCCCGCGAAGCGGGGCCCGAACTACCCGCAAGGGTAGCATGCGTGCCGTCCTTCAGTGAGGCCTTGGGCGGTGCAGGAACCTGTTGACGACTTGGTTGTCCGGGGCGGGCTACTGGATTATTGGGTGATCACGGTAATGAATGATTGGGTTAGGACTTTGCGGCGGCTCTCGGTTGATTATTGGCGTTGAGCGACACACTCCCCTGCTTTCGGATCCACGATCGCCGGCAAGCGGCAAGTACCGACAGGCCGACGAGCACCGACCCGTGGCGCAAGATGGTGGGACCGGACGAGGCGTCTCACGCCGGCCTGGCGCACTGGGCGCGCCCCGTCGCAGCGCGACGGACGGCGGTCGCTTCCTTCCCCGAGTCAGCCGCCTGCGGTCTCGTCAGATTCAGGCCGTGGGCTCTCCTGCCACCGGGCGATGGCATCGCCCAACTCGGTGCGGAGGAAGGCGGCGAAGGCGAGGGCTTCGGAGATCCGGGTGCCGCCTGGCGTGCCTCTGCGAAGGGACTGGACTGCGTCGGTGAGTCTGTCCTCGGCGGTGCGCACCCGTTGGATCCTGGATGCCAGGTAGCGCGGTAGGGGATTGTGCTGAGCCAGCGCGTAGAGGTCGCTGCGGACTCCTGGCTCTCTGGTGCGTTCGACGAGGCCGAGGTCCATCAACTGGTGCAGGGCGCCGGAGATGGCGGCGGGGCTGACATCCAGACCTTCGGCGAACTGTCCGGCGGTATGGGTGTCGTGATCGGCGACGAGGGCGTAGGCCAGCACGCGCGCCGGCATGGGTGGAATGGCCAGTCGGCAGAGTTCGAGCGCCAGCCGCTCGACCAGCTCGAGGAGGTCTGCTCGATCGGGGACATGCCGGTGGGTCGGGTCCCCGCCTGCCGGCCGCTCGACGGGTGGACCGGATGGGCCTCGACGGTGCGAGACCCCCGGGTCAGGGCCGTTCATCGGGGCCGGAGAGGGAACTGGCGATGCGGAGCGTGGCCACTCCGGTTCGGAGTCCCTCGGTGGCGTCCTGCTCGTCGAGCGGCGGCAGCGGCTCAGCGCCCGGCGGGTTGAGCGCGTCGAAGGCCAGGGAGAGGTAGCGGCGGCGGACGGCGGGGGTTGCTCGGGGGGTGGAGAGACCGACCAGGAGCATGCTGAAGATGCGCGGAATGTCGTGGGGTTGCAGGTCGGCCCTGATCTCGCCGGCGTGCTGGGCCCGTCGCAGCAGGATGGCGAAGGGGTCGACGAAGTCCCGCAGCAGTTCATCGGTGAGCACGGCGAAGTTCGCCGAGGACGCGATCAGCCCGCGCTCCCTGTCGACCAGGTCCAACAGGCGGTCGGCGATCGCCATGAAGGTGGCCCTGGGGGTGCTCTGGGCACAGGACTCGGTGAGCAGGGGGACGAGTTCGGTGTCGAAGATGGACCGGTAGACCGCGCGGGTCAGCAGCTCGCGGTTGGGGAAGTGCCGGTACAGGGTGGCGATGCCCAGCCCGGCCTCGGCGGCGATCTCCTCCAGCGACGCCTGCCCGTTCCGGGCGAAGACGCTGCGCGCGGCGGTGATCAGCCGTTCGGTGTTGGAGGTCGCGTCGCGTCGCCGGGTCTTCACCGCCTCGTCGGCCATCGTGTCCTCCCGGGCGCCGTCATCAGGTCCGTCACGTCGTTGCCCGGCCGATGCTATCGTTCCGCCTGATAGTTGACTATCACTTCGATGATCATGGTTGTCGGGTGAGACGAGCCAGGGGGACCCCGTGTCGACGTTTCTCTACCGCGTGGGACGGGCGGCCTACCGTCATCCGCTGCGTGCGATCGGCGCCTGGGTGCTGCTGTTGGCGGTCCTGATCGGCGCTCTCGTGCTGAATCCGCCGCGGTTGAGCACCGAGTTCCGGATCGACGGCACGCCGGCGCAGGAGGTCATCGACCAGCTGGGCCGGGAGCTGCCGGAGGCGGCGGGCGGGCAGGGCTCGATCGTGTTCCAGGCGCCCGAGGGTGAGCGCCTCGACTCCCTGGCCCTGGCCGCCGCGGTCGCCGAGTCGGTCGCGAACGTCTATGCCGTCGAGCACGTCGTCGACCCGGCGGAACTGATCGCCGCCCAATCCGAGCGCGGCGGCGCGCCCGCACCCCCGGGTGGGAGCCCGCCCGGGAACCCGGAGCAGGCGCCGGCTGCCCCGCCGGCCGGCATGCTGGTGGTCGACGGCCAGCCGGTGCTCGGGGTGACCGTGTCCCCCGACGGGCGGGTGGCGCTCCTGCAGTTCCAGTTCACCGACCAGCTCTTCGAGCTGCCCGCCGGGACGGTCGGCGACACAGTCGCGGCCGCGGAGGCACCGGCGGAGGACGCCGGCATCGCGGTGCTCCCCGGCGCCACCCTGCAAGAGATCCCCGAGGTCATCGGGGTCGCGGAGATCGTGGGCGTCGGTGTCGCGGCCCTCGTCCTGCTGGTCACCCTCGGCTCCGTGGTCGCCGCCGGCCTGCCGCTGGCCAACGCGCTGGTCGGGGTGGCCACCGGCATCGGCGGGGCCTTCGCCCTGGGGCACCTGTTCCAGCTCAACTCGATCTCGGTCGTCCTGGCACTCATGCTCGGCCTGGCAGTGGGCATCGACTACGCCCTGTTCATCGTCAACCGGCAGCGCTGGCTCATCCTGAACAAGGGGCTGGACGCCCAGGAGGCCACGGCCCGCGCGGTCGGCACCGCCGGCAGCGCCGTCTTCTTCGCCGGAACCACGGTCGTCATCGCCCTGACCGCCATGCTGGTGGTCGGCATCTCGCTGCTCAGTGTCATGGCCCTCATCGCCGCCGCCACCGTCGCCATCGCCGTGCTCGTCGCGCTGACCTTCCTGCCCGCCCTGCTGGGCCTGCTCAAGGAGCGGATCTGCTCGCCGGCGGCCCGCCGCCGCGCGGCCGGACATGCCGACCGGTCGCGCTCCCCGTCGCGGCAGTGGTCCGGCTTCGTCGTGCGGCACCGACTGCTGGTCGTCCTGGCCGTCGTCGCGGTCACCGCCCTGCTGGCCGCGCCGATGACGAGCATGCGGCTGGGCATGCCCTCGGCGGAGAGCTACAGCAGCGGCACGCCGCAGCGGGACGGGTACGACGCCGTCGCGGACAGCTTCGGGGAAGGCTTCAACGGCCCCCTCGTCGCGGTCGCCAGCTCCACTCAGCCGGGCACACCCCTGGACCAGCAGGCCCTGCAGGAGGTGGTTGGCGACCTCGGCGCGCTGGACGGCGTGCAGACCGCCATCCCGGCCGGGCTCAGTCAGGACGGCGCCACCGCGGTGCTCTCGGTCATCCCCACCAGCGGACCGACCGACGAAGCCACCGAGGAACTGGTCACCCAGATCCGCGACCGCGCCGATCGCTACGCCGACGAGTTCGGCATCGACCTCGGCGTCACCGGCCTCACCGCCATCGGGATCGACATGTCCGAGCGCCTGGCCGAGGTCCTGCCGCTCTACCTCGCCGTGGTCCTCGGCCTGTCGCTGCTGGTGCTGCTGCTGGTCTTCCGCTCGGTCCTCGTCCCGATCAAGGCCACCGCCGGCTTCCTGCTCAGCATCCTGGCCACCTTCGGCGCCACCACCGCGGTGTTCCAGTGGGGCTGGCTGAACGAGGTCTTCGGGTTCGACACCACCACGCCGGTGATGAGCATGCTGCCGATCATCGTCACCGGCGTGCTGTACGGGCTGGCGATGGACTACCAGATCTTCCTGGTGTCCTCCATGCGCGAGTCCCACGTCCACGGCCACCACGGCACCGACAGCGTGGTGGACGGGTTCACCCAGGCCAGCCGGGTCGTGGTGGCCGCGGCCGTCATCATGATCGCCGTCTTCAGCGGGTTCATCTTCAACGCCGACCCGATGGTCAAGCAGATGGGCTTCGCCCTGGCCATCGGCATCACCATCGACGCGTTCCTCATCCGCCTCACCCTGGTCCCGGCGGTGATGTCCATGTTCGGCGACCGGGCCTGGTGGCTGCCCCGATGGCTGGACCGCCTCCTGCCCGACCTCGACGTCGAGGGAGACAAGCTCCTCCAGCAGCTCGACCGGCAGAGACAGGACGCCGCCGCGCCGGAACGGCGGACCGCCGAAGAACCGGTGTCCACCCCGAGCCGATGAGCGCGCGCACTCCCGGCAGGAGGACCACGGGCACGTCGGCCCGCGGGCCAGACCTGCGGCGGTGGGGACGGCGGCTGATCGCCGCCTCCGCCGTCGCCAGCGCCACCCTGCCATGGCTGGCCGACTGGAACCGTCGGCACACGTTCGGGCCGGAGTACGGCCCGCACGCGCGCTGGCACGGCGCCTCCGAAGTCGTCAGCGCGACCCTGGACGGCCTGATCGCCCTCTGGCTCCTGCGCGAGGGCGAACGCGACCACCCCGGGTCGCAACGGACCGTCACCGCCGCCGCGCTGCTGCCCATCGCACGGTGGGCACCGTTCAACCTCACCCTGCTCCTGCCCGGCACCTCCCCCTACGACCAGCACCGCCTCCCGCAACGGGTGCTCGGCGTGCCGGCCGCCCTCCTCAGCCAGGACCTCATCGCAGCCACCGCAGCCACCGGACTGCTCCTGCACCGACGAGGACATCGCAGGCGGTAGTCAGGCGCGGTGCCCTCCGGACGGTTAGACGATGATCCTCGCTGAGCCCCTGGGGGCTGAACAAACGTCCCGGGCACCACCCCAAGCCTGAAGCGCACGGGCGCAGGCGGTCACCGAGTCCACTCGGGTTCGCACTCACCCGCCGACGCAACACCGTCTTGCTATGCCGGTTGCTGCACTTCTCCAGCACGTCGGATACGCGCCCTCGTCGATGTCGTGAAGAGAAGGCATCGTCCCCTTGAGTCGATGCTCAGGGTGCGACGGGCGGATCTCCTGCCGCTGCGCCGGCGAAGTGCTGGAGTGGCACGACGACGAACAGCGCCTTCGCGGTGAACGCTGTGTTGCCGGCGTCATCGGTCCCGGTGGCCTCGACGAACAGCTTGCGGCCTTCCCGCCGTTCCAATCGGGCCTCGAGCACATAGCGACGCTGGAGCAGCACCGGGGCGTGATAGTCGACCTCCAGGTGCCGGGTGACGGCCGGCTCTCCCACGAGGTAGAGGACGAACCCGAAGAGGTCGTCGACGACGGTCGCCACCGCGCCACCGTGAGCGATGCCTGGCGCGCCGACGTGCCGGGCATCGAAGACGTGCTCGCTCACTACGCGTTCACCGGCGCGCCGCACCTGGAGGTGATGACCGTGTGCATTGTCCGGCCCGCAGCCGAGGCACTCCGGGTGGTGCGCTGGCAGGACGTCCGCCGCTGTGGACCGGTGATTGAAGCCGGCGGCCCAGTCCGCGAGCACGCCGTCGGCCTCACTCATGCGGCACCGGCATCCAACTTGAGCAAATCTCCGATGCACTTCTCATGGCTGGTCCTCTTCCTGGTCTTCGGCGTGCGTTCCGTGGCAGGCCAGGTCGGCCGTCACCCGAAATGGCACGCGGCAACTGCCGGGCGACTGGGATCTGCGCATCTCATCGACCAGCGAAGGCGAGAGCGTCCTGCCAGGCGGTTCGCCGTCCGATCATCGCCCGATATTTCATGATCTTGCCCGGCATGTTTAACGCGAGGGCGCCCACGAGCAGGTCCTCATGGCGGTACAGCGCGAGCCACCGAGTGCCGTCCAGGTCCCCGATCACGGTGACCTCGTCGGCGGCGGTGATGCCGACCATCTGCAACTTGTCGGTGTACCAGTCCGACCAGAAGTAAGGAACGGTGCCGTACGGGGTGGCCTCGGCGGGGGCCAGAGCGTTGCGCGCGGCTGCGGCGCCTTGCTCGGCGGCCGACGTCCAGTGCTCCAGGCGCATCGTCCGGCCGAAGAGCGGGTTGGGCCAGCGGGCGACGTCCCCCGCGGCGTACACCTCGGTGTCGGCGCGCAGTGTCTCGTCGCAGACGACGCCGTCGTCGACCTGCAGTCCTGAATCGGTGAGCCAGTCGGTGACGGGGTCGGCGCCGATGCCGACGACGACGAGATCGGCGGGCAGGACCGAGCCGTCGGACAGCGCGACGCCTTCGACGCGATCCTCGCCTTCGAGCCCGGTAACGGAGACACCGCACCGCAGCTCGGTGCCGTTGCGGGCGTGAAGGTCTGCGCACGGGGCGGCCATCTGCTCGCCGACGGCACGAACGAGCGGCAGCGGGGCCGCCTCGAGGATGGTGACGTCGACGTCCCGCTTGCGGGCGGCCGAGGCGACCTCGGACCCGATGAAGCCACCACCGACGACGACCGTGCGGCAGCCAGCGTCCAGGGCCCGGCGGATGCTGCGGGCGTCCTCGACGGTGCGCAGGGTGTGCATCCCGTCGAGCTGCTTCCCGGGCAGCTGGCGGGCGCGCGCACCGGTGGCGATGACCAGCCGCTCGTAGCGCAGCCACTCGTCATCGCCAAGGATGATCTCCCGGCCGGCGGTGTCGAGCGCGGTCGCGGGGACGCCGAGCCGCAGCTCGACGTCCAGGGCGCGCAGCTCGTCCTCGGTGCGGTGGTGCGGCATCGCCGGTTCGTCGCCCGGGTCGAGAAAGGTCTTGGACAGCGGTGGCCGGTCGTAGGGCAGGTGCTCCTCGGCCCCGACAAGGATCAGCCGACCGGTGTAGCCGCTCTTGCGGGCGGACTCGACCGCCCGCAAGCCGGCCAGGGACGCGCCGACGACGACGAAGGGTTCCTCGGGCAAATTTCCTCCAGGGAACGGCCGGGGACGGTGGGCCGGCGGAGCGTGCCGACGTGCTAGGAGGGTGGCTCGCGGCCGAGGAATACCCCGACCGGTGTCAGGGTGAAGGTCGAACCGACGCCCATCTCCTCGGCCACCGACCGCATCACCTCGTCGTAGGCGGTGAGCGTCGGGTTTCTGCACGACGCCGAGCATCCGGCTGGCCTGGTCGTACCGGGGCGCCAGCTCGTCCTGTCAGTCGGTGATGTGCGAACACTGCCGGTCCCGGAAGAACGGCGCCGGCGAAGACGACCACCTTGCCGACCTTGCTGATCCGCTGGATCCCCTTGAGCCCCAGGCGGGGGGCCCACAGGAACCGGCGGACATCCCATGAGGTCCGGGGCAAGGTGTCGTCGGTGAAGCGCAGCCCGGCCTCGAGCACGGTGACCCGGTAGCCCTTCTCCGACGGCCGCAGCGCCGCGACGCTGCCACCGAAGCCGCTGCCGATGACCAGGACGTCGGCGTCGTGCTCCGGGCGCGGTGCGCCCATCCTCACTCCTCGATGCTCAGCGCGCTGGTGGGGCAGGCCGCGACGGCCTCCTCCATCAGCGCCCGCCGGTCCTCCGGGGGCGTGGGGTTCAGCAGGTTGAGTGCGCCGTCGTCACCGACCTCGAAGAAGTTCGGGGCCACCGACTCACACATCCCCAGCGACGAGCACTTGTTCTCGTCCAGCACGATCCTCACGGGAGTGTCCTTTCCGGTCGGGTGGGTCGGTCAGCGCTCCGGGGTGAAGCGCACGGGCAGGTGGTTGACGCCGTGGAAGAAGGTGCTGACCGTGTAGGAGGGCTCGCCGGACACCTCGATGTCGGGCAGCCGGGTCAGCAGCTCGCGGTAGATGGCCGCCAGCTGCTGGCGGGCCAGCTGATTGCCCAGGCAGTGGTGGATCCCGCCCCCGCCGAAGCTCACGTGCGGGTTCGGGTTCCGGGAGAGGTCGAAGCGCTCGGGCGCGTCGAACACCTCGGTGTCCCAGTTGGCCGAGGCGTAGAACATGACCACCTTGTCGCCATGGGTGATCTGCTGCCCGTTCAGCTCGCAGTCGCGGGACGCGGTGCGCCGGAAGGTCATGATCGGGGTGGCCCACCGGACCATCTCCTCGACCGCCCCCTTGAGCCGGCCGTCGAGGTCCTCCATGAGCCAGGCCTTCTGCTCGGGGAAGTCGGTGAGGGCCTTCATCGCGTGACTGGTGCTCTGCCGGGTGGTGTCGTTACCGGCGATGGTGAGCAGCCCGAAGAAGGACATGATCTCGTCGTCGGTCAGCCGCTCGCCGTCGACCTCGGCCTGCACGAGGTTGCTGAGCAGATCCTCGCCCGGGTTGCGCCGGCGCTCGGCGATGTACCTGCCGGCCAGCTCACCGAGGTAGAGCATGGCCTCGAACAGGCGGCCGAGGGGTTCCTGGTCACCCATCAACTCCGGGTCGTTCCAGCCGCCGGCGAACTGCGCCTCGTAGGCCATCTTCGTCCGGTCGGCCTCGTCGATGCCCATCATGTCGCAGATGTTGTGCATCGGGACGAGAGCCGCGACCTCGGGGACGAAGTCGACCTCCCCCCGGGTCGCGATGTCGTCCACGATGCGCCCGGCGTTGGCCTGGATCTGGTCGTGGATGCGGCGGATCTGCTTCGGGGTGAACGCCGAGCTCAGCAGCCGCCGGATCTTGGTGTGCCGCGGCGGGTCCATCGCGATGAAGCCCTGGCCCGCGTCGAGCAGTTCCTGCGGCATCGACTCCATCACGATGCCCTCGCCCGAGATGAAGTCCTCGTGCCGCTTGGTGACCTCGACCAGGTCGGCGTGGCGCACGACAGCCCAGAACCCCTGGTCGTTCGGGTCCTTCATCAGCATGTCCTCGACCGGCTGGTGCCAGCTCACCGGACGCTCGGCACGCAGTACGGCGTAGGTCTTCTCCCGCTCGGCGGCCGTCTGCGACCAGAACGCTCGGGACGAGATGTCCGCGGGGTCATAGGGGCGGGTGTCGCGCGGATGGGCAACAGTGGTCATCACGGCTCCAGGGTCTGCTCCGTACGGGTGGCCCCAGGTTGACACACAGCCAACTTTTGTCAAGTTATGGACCCAGACCTCGTACTTGTCAGGACCGGCCTTCGATGGAAGGAGTCTCCGACAGTTGGCTGTGACAGACTGTCGGCAATTGTCAAGGACCGAACAAACATGACCGGACGGGGGCGGCCAGTGGCGGCAGAGCCTCTTCGTCTGACCTTCCGGCAACACGTGCGCGATCGCGCACTGGACGCAGCGCGGGCCCTGACGGTCGAGAAGGGCTGGTCGCGGGTGCGCGTGGGCGATGTCGCCGCGCTGACCGGGGTATCGCGCCCGACGTTGTACAAGGAGTTCGGCGACAAACAGGGCCTCGGGGAAGCGCTGATCATGCAGGAAACCGAGCGGTTTCTCGTCGGCATCTCCCGCACCCTCGAAGCCCACCCTCAGGACGCCGCCGGAGGAATCACCGCAGCAATCGAGTACGTGCTCGCCGAGGCCGACGCCAGTCCCTTGCTGTGCGCCATCCTCACCTCTGCACGCGACGCCGACAACGAGCTGCTGCCCATGCTCACGACGCGTTCCGCACCTGTGCTCGACGCCGCCACCCGAACCCTGATCTCCTGGTTCACCGAGCACTTCCCGCAGCTCGACCCGCAAGACCTGGCCGACGGCGTGGACGCCCTGGTCCGACTCGCCGTCAGCCATCTCGTACTACCCGCCGATGACCAGACCACCACCGCCCGCAGCCTCGCTCGGATCGCCCTGCGCACCCTGCGGCTCGACTCCACCTGAGAATCGGTTCACCCTGACCGGCGAATCGTCGAGACGGTCCACAAACGATCTGCGCATGGACTTCCACGGGGATCGGACGCTCGAAGCCGTTCACGGCCATAGGGCATGACAGCCGGACGGAAAGAACGGCGAGGCACCTCAGCACCTTCCGGACCGGTTGGCGGTCGTCCCACCGTAGCCAGGCGACCTGGCCGAACGACCCGGCGACGATCAGTTCGGTCGAGCCGCCTGCGCGGCGTCTTTCGCGGTGCTGTCGGCGACAAGCCGATCACAACGACCCCAGCGCAGGCATCACCCTCCCCCGCCGTCGGCGCACCGAGGCGGTCATGCGGCTGCCCACCGCCGCCCATGGGAAGCGTTCTGCGCGCCACCGACGACGCGTTCCGACCGTTCGTCGCCCCTACGCCTTCGCCGGCCTGCGGCTCGGCGAGGCCGCCGCCGTCCAGGACTACTGATGGCTGACGTAGCGACCCGTCATCGCCGTCACGTGGGGTCCTCAAGAGGCTTCCGAGACCCTCGCGTCAGCTCCTCATCCGTCGCCTGGCCGCTCCCTCGATCAACCTTGCGGCGGCTTCCCGCCGCCTCGCCGTCGCCGGACTCCGCCCCGCCGGTCGCCACCCAGGCGGCCGCCCACGACGACACCGCATCGAGGACTGGAGCGAGGGCCCGCCCCTTGGCCGTCAGGCTGTAGCAGGAACCGCCGGCCGAGGAGGGCAGCGACCGCGTCACCACCCCCTCGCGCTCCAGTTCGCGCAATCGCTCGGCGAGCAGCCGGTCGGACAATCCGGGGACCGCCGCGCGCACGTCGCTGAAGCGCTGCCCGCCGGCGAGCAGCGCCCGGACGATGACGCCGTTCCACCGCCGGCCGATCAGCTCGATCGCCCGGTGGAAGACCGCGCAGTACTCCGACCCGCGGTCGGCGTCGAGCGGCGCACGCTCGACGGACACCCGTCCCGTTGTCGGCCCTGAGCTGCTCACGCTTGACCCTATCCCCGGCGCCTGCTATCCCTTCACCTTACGGAAAGTAAGTACTCCTTGTTAGTGACAGGAGCCAGTATGGACGTCGTCGTGCTCATCGGGC
The DNA here is from genome assembly GCF_021698995.1 of Blastococcus sp. KM273129. NCBI lineage: Bacteria > Bacillati > Actinomycetota > Actinomycetes > Geodermatophilales > Geodermatophilaceae > Blastococcus > Blastococcus sp. KM273129. The sequence continues at coordinate 13,003 of NZ_SSXB01000039.1, forward strand.
GGATCCTGTTCGCCGTGCTGTTCCTGGGGTCAGGGATCGCGCACGTCACCCAACGCCAGATGATGGCCGGATACGCGGCCAGCAAGAAGGTTCCCGCGGCGGGGGCCGCCGTGCCGGCCAGCGGCGTGCTGATCGTGATCGGCGCGCTCATGGTCGCCGTCGGGGTGTGGCCCGATCTCGGCGCGTTGCTGCTGGCGGCATTCCTGGTCCCCACCGCGGTCCTCATGCACGGATTCTGGGCCGAGACCGAGGCTGCGGCCCGGATGACCGAGCAGACGCAGTTCCTCAAGGACCTCGCGCTGGCCGGGGCGGCGCTGGTGATGTTCGGCCTGTTCGCCCAGCTCGGCGACGACCTCGGCCTGGTCGTCGTGGGACCACTGTTCGAGCTGTCGTGACCGCGGGCGCAGCCTCCCTCCCGCGACGCAGCGGGGGTCGGCCGGCCACCACCCCGACCAACCCGCACATGCAGCTGGAGCAGCAGCCGAGCGACGACCGGCCGCGCCGGCGGCTCGAGGCGCTGCTCGCCGACCTGCCCGGCGTCGTCTGGGCCGACAGCCTGATCTCGGTGCCCGGCGCGCGTGCCCTCACCCTGCCCCCGGACCAGGCGGTCGGGCCCCGGGAGGCGTTCATGCTCGGCACGGAGTTCGCCCACCTGCACCCCGCTCCCGACCATTCCCTGCACCTGGCCCTGCCACCTGACGTGGCCCGCCAGGCCATCGACGCGGGGTGGGCGGAGCAGCATCCGGTCGCCGCGCGCGGTCTGATCCCCGCGGGCACGGTGATGCTCTACGCCCCGCGCGACGACGCCGAGGCCGACGTCGTCGCCGCCCTGGTCAGAACCTCCTACGACTACGCGCGCGGGGCGACGGCCACCGACCGGGGCTGAGCCTCCGACACCAGGCCCTGGCCTCCCGCGACACCAAGGTCATCGAGAAGGAGCCACAGCGATGCGCGTGCACGAACTCGGCCACCTGGTCCTCTACGTCCGGGACCTCGACCGGTCCCGGCACTTCTACCGAGAGGTACTCGGCTGGGACGAGGTGCGCGGAGACGTTCCGCTGCCCGTTCCCGCCGCCGCCTTCAGCTCCGGCCGCACGCACCACGAGCTGCTGCTCATCGAGGTGGGGCCCTCCGCCGCACCCATGCCGCCGGGCCGGCGCGTCGGGATGTACCACTTCGGCCTCAAGGTGGGCGAGAGCGACGAGGAGCTGCGCGAGGTCGTCCGCCACCTCGACCGGCACGGCGTCCCCGTCCTCGGCGCCAGCGACCACACCGTCACCCACTCGCTCTACATCGCCGACCCCGACGGCCACGAGATCGAGCTCTACGTCGATGTGCTGCCGCGTGACCAGTGGCTCGCCGACCCCTCGTTGATCTTCGCCCCCATCCGACCGCTCCGCCTGTAGCCGGATCCCCGCCTGTCCCGGACTACTGCTGGAGAACTCCGAGGCGGCTGCCCGGGGGCTCTCAGGCTGATCAAGGCTGCGCCGGCCAGCCCGTGGCCGCTGGCAGCCGCGACGACGCCCGCTGGTGCGGATCATCCCACCGGGCGGCCGGCCGAGCGTCCGGTGGGCAGCGCCGCCACGGTCGCTGCCGAGCGAAGCGCCGAAGCCTCGGCGGCGAGCGCCACGTCTATCGCGTCGGCGGCCTCATCGAGCTGGTTGGCCCGTGGGTTTCCGACGTGATGCACGCCGCAGATCGCCGGCGTGGAAGAGCTGGCGATCGAGCCGAGGGCCTGGACTACGCACTGGCCGCCCTCACCGCCCAACTCGACCAACTGGCCGCGCACCCGGATCGCGGCCAGCGGCCTGCTGCTCAGCACGGTCGGTGACCAACCCGCGGGCCGCGCAACTGCTGGCCCGGCACGTCGCCGACGTCCAGGCCGGAACTATCGCAGTCGCCACCAGCCGCATCCGACGGTCTACCACGTCGGCGTCCAGTCACCGGTCGCCGCCTACGCCGCCGGCAAGGCGATCGTCGGCAAGGCCTCCGTCCGGGCCGCCATCACCACAGTCACGACAGCATGACCACCGCCGCGGCAGCATGACCACCAAGCCCCGCGCGTCCGCGACCGGCGCGGCTTGCTCATGCACTTCGCACTGATCAACCATCCCGACGCGCCGCCGTCGTCATCGGACGCGGCCGGTAACACCGGGCAAGAAGATGACCGTCGTGTCGTACGTGGGCGGTGTGGCCAACGACCGCGCAGCGCTGGGGAGTACCGGTCCAAGGACTACCAGGGCTTCCAAGTCACCGAGGTCAAGACCCCATCCCAGCCGACGATCACCGAAGTCAACTCCTCGGCCTCGATTTAGCGCTTGGTAGATGGTGGCGGCCGCCGAACGGATTCGGTCATCGACATCGTCGGCGGCCTTCAGTGCCTCGAGCACCTCGAGCAGGCAGACTGGTCCTGGGCCATCGTGTGCTGTGCCCTTCCAGGAGAACCATCGGCGTGGTCCCGCTAACCATCGCTCGATGGCCCCTTGCACGTGATCCCCACGCGGTCAGTGCCCTGCACTGTTACCACCTCGCGGGACGGCACCCTCAGCCGTGGGGGACAGCTCAACTGGCGCAAAGGGAAGAAGGACGGATCAACGGCGGGAAGAGGTCACACCTTCCCGTCCACGTGCGGTCGGCGCTCCGCAGCCCCGCGGGCCACGCGCTATCGATCGATGACGATCAGTTCGCCGGTCCCGACTCGCCCCGCCTCGGCGGGCGGGCCGAACCCCGGGGCGGCTTGCCAGCCGCCAGCCAGCACTCCAAGGCTGCGATTCCTCGGCCTGCCTGCAACTTGATGGCCACCGGTGTCGTGCGCGATCGTCCACGCGCGGGCGGACCAGTCGCCAGCCAGTCGGTCAGCACGGCGGGGCGTCCGGACCAGGTGGTGCCCCACGCGAGGCATCCGGTCATGACGCACCACAGCAGCAGCCGGCCGAGGTCGAGTACCCATGTCGCCCCGGCATAGAGAGCGACTCGAACGGCCGGCCGCACAGCGCCCCCTCCCCTGAGGGTTCCGGAGTTTCGCTTTCCGACGACGCGTCCGGGTGAGCCCACTCGGGCCGCGCCGACCTCGATCCGCTTGTTATCTGCCCACCATCATCGCGCCGGCCAGCACGGGTGGAAAGGGGTTCACTCTCCCGGCCGACCGCTGCATGTGCCGAGACCGACGCGCGATCCAACCGGCCAGGCGGAGCCGGACCAATCGGCTCCCGACGCGACGGCGTCCTACTGCTCCGGTCGCGGGGGGCTGACGGGTGCGGATCGCCTGGCGTCGGCGGCCGGGCGGTCTGCGGCCTGGTCCTCGTCGCCGTGGCCGAGATCGCTGTCGGGATCGACGGCCGTCTCGAAGGCCTCGGCGAGGTTCTCCCCGGTGGTGTGCTCCTGCGCGTGCCGGCGCAGCGGTGTCTCCCGCAGGAACAGCAGCACGAGGAAACCCAGCAGAGCGAACGGCACAGCTGCCAGGAACGTGGTCTGCAGCGCGTCGGCGAAGCCGGTGATGACCGCGGTGTGCACCGGCTCGGGCAAGGCGGCGATCTGTTCGGGGCTGCCCAGCGTCGGAGTTCCGCCGGCGAGCCGCTCGGCCGGGACGCCGGCCTCGGCGAGCCGGGACGGGATGGTGTCGGCGAGGCGATGGGTGAGCAGCGCGCCGAACACCGCCACCCCCAGAGCACCGCCCAGTGACCGGAAGAACGTCGCCCCGGAGGTGGCCACGCCCAGGTCCTTCTGCTCCACGGCGTTCTGGGCGGCCAGCACGAGCACCTGCATCACCAGGCCGATGCCGACCCCGGTGACCAGCATGTACAGCCCGGCCACCACCAGCGAGGTGTCCACTGAGAGCCGGCTCATCAGACCCAGCCCCACCGCGGCGATCAGCAGGCCGATCACCGGGAAGATCTTGTACCGGCCGGTGGCCGTGATCGCCCGCCCCGAGCCGATGGAGGCAGCGAGCAGACCCACCATGAGTGGCAGCGTCAGGAGCCCCGAGGCGGTCGGCGACTCGCCCTTGACGATCTGCAGGTACTGCGGCAGGAAGATGATCGCGCCGAACATCGCGACACCGACGACGAAGCCGGCCAGGCTGGTGATGACGAAGGTGTGGTTGGCGAACAGGTGCGGCGGCATGATCGGCTCGCGGGCGCGGCGCTCCTGCCAGACGGCCAGGGCCAGCATCACGGCGGCCACGGCCGCCAGCACGTAGGTCCAGGGCGAGTTCCAGGCGAATTCCTTGCCACCCAGGGACAGCATGAGCAGCAGCGCGCTGACCGATGCCACGATGAAGAACGCGCCGAGCCAGTCGATGGCGTGCCGGGTCCGCGGGAAGGGCAGCTGGAGCACCCGTTCGGTGACGATCAGGGCCGCGATCCCGACCGGGATGCCGACCCAGAACGTCCACCGCCAGGACAGGTGCTCGACCAGGAATCCCCCCAGCAGGGGGCCGGCGACCGTCGCGATCCCGAACACCGACCCGATGTAGCCCTGGTAGCGACCACGCTCCCGCGGGCTGACGACGTCGCCGATGATCGCCTGCGACAACGCCATCAACCCGCCGACACCCAGGCCCTGGACCGCGCGGAAACCGATCAGCTGGGCCATGTCCTGCGCGAAGCCGCTGGCCAGGGAGGCGAGCAGGAAGATCCCGATCGCGGACTGGAACATGATCTTCCGCCCGTAGAGATCGGACAGCTTGCCCCAGATCGGCGTGGAGGCGGTGGAGGTCAGCAGGGTGGCCGACACCACCCACGCCAGCTGCTCCTGCCCACCGAGCTCACCGACGATGGTCGGCAACGCAGTGGCCACGATCGTCTGGGACAGCGCCGCCACCAGCATGCCCAGCATGAGCCCGACCAGCACGGTCAGGATTTGGCGATGGCTCAGGGCCGGCATCACCGGCGCGGTGTGCGGTGTTCCGCGCCGATCGTCGGCGGGTGTCGAACTCACGGGTGTGCGGCCTCTCTGTAGCGAGCCGTGCGAGGGGGGAACGACCGTCTCAGCAGGGGAATCCTCAGGCCGAGACGTGGATCTGACTCTGGGCCGACGGCGGAGGATGGTCCGTCTGCGCACCAGGGAGTCGGGCGTCCAGCCCCGCGTTCAGCCGCTCCAGCAGGGCGGCCAGAGTCCTCCGGTCCTCCGCCGACCAGGAACTGAGCAGTTCCCGGACCAGGCCGCGGCGGGCCTTGCGAGTGGCCGCCACGGCCCGGTGCCCCGTCTCGGTCAGTCGCAGGCGGCACGCCCGCCCGTCCTCCGGATCGGCCTCCCGCGCGATCAGCCCCGACTGCTGCAACGCCGCCACGTGCCTGCTCACCGTGGACGCATCGAGGCCGAGCAGCGCCGCCAACGCACCGTTGCGCAGCGGGCCCTCGTCGCGCAGCCGGCCGAGGATCAGGTACGCGGACCGCTCCAACGGCTGCCCGGACGACTCGGCATGCAGGTGGACCCGTTGCGCCCGCTGAACCAGGTGGGTCAGCTCGCGTTCGATGCGCTCCAACGGCTCGGAGACACCCGCGTCCACGCCTTGTTGCATGGCGCAACCATATACCCGGTCCGAGGCGCTTGCACGTTGCACCGGAGACTCCGTGGCCTCGCGGTCAGCCCGGGCCGCCGGGATCCTGAGCCTGCGGCGGCTGCGCCACCAGCCAGAGTTCGAGCTCGGCGATGCCCCTGGCGGCCTCCCGTCGGAGTTGGGCCTCGTCCTCTTCCGGCTTGCCATGGCCGACCGCGACACTGCGCCGACTGGCACCCATGGCCGCGCACGCCATCCAGCACACCCCAACGGCGAACGATCCCACGGCGCACCAGCCGAAGAAGCGGACGGCTTCCTGGAGCAACAGCGACAAGGCGAAGCCCATCGCGGCACCGCTCGACCCCACCACGCTGTCCTCCACGGCGAGGGCGCCGGGACACCGGGCAGGCCACGGCAAGGCCCCTCAGCAGAGCATCGTTCCTGATCTCGACGGGGACGGGAACAGGAGCTGCCGTCTCGCCAGATTTCTCCGCTCCGGTCAAGGGCCTATCAGATCCCCACCCAGCAACATCGTCGTCGGTGTCCGGATGCGACACCACCAGCAGTTCAGGTTGGAGCAGCCGACCCCGGCGGTCGGCAGTTGATCCCCAGCGATACCGGTCGCGGTGACCATGATGTGGCCATCGTGGCTCAAGGACCGGTCGGCGCCGTGGACAGCAGCTCGGGCATGGGGCCCGACCCGGCGTGCGGTGACCCATCCCCCACAGGCCGCCAGCTCCAGATCACCCCAAGAGACTGCTCCGGAGCAGCGCAGTCTCCGGCAGTCACGCCGAGTTCTTCAGATATGATCTTCCAGTGTCTAATGTCTCCCCATGTCCGGGTCGACGACCGATAGCGCGCAGGCCAGCCGGGGAGGGCGTCCACGCGACCCCACCCGCGACGGCGTAATCCGGGCCGCTGTTCTCCACTTGCTCGCCGCGGTCGGCTACGGCGCGCTGACCATGGACGCCGTGGCCTCTCAGGCCGGCGTCGGCAAGGCCACCATCTACCGGCGCTGGCGGACCAAGCAGGACTTGGTCATCGACATCATCGCCGAGCTCAATCAGGCCGAGATCATCCCGCCCGATACCGGCTCGCTTCGAAGCGACCTGCGCGATCTACTGCACGCGCTGGTGGCCCTCATCAACGGACCGGCCGGGGCAGCCATCCTGTCGCTGCTGTCGACGGTTCCGCACGACCCCACCCTCGCCGAGGCGTTCCGCGGCGGCCCTCTGGACGGCTGGCAGCACGCTTTCGAACACGTATGGGCGCACGCCGCACAGCGCGGGGAGGTACCGCCTGGGCTGGCCGGTACGGTGCTGGCCGAGGCGGCCAGCTCCCTGCTCGTCCAGCGCTGGCTGCTCACCGGCCAGCCGGTCGACGACGCCTACGCCGACGCGGTGCTCGCCGCTGTCCTCCTCCCGCTGCTGACCTCTATCCCGTCGCGCTGAGGTTGGTGCAGGAAGGAACGAGCGAACCCCGCCGGGCACCTGGCATGCGGGCATCGACGCAAAGAAGACCGAGATGGACTCACCTGTCAATGCAACGCCTCAAGATCATCGCGGAGGTTAGGCAATGGCCGAGTTGCGGCGGCCGGGGATGTCGGATCAGCAGTAGGCGCCTCGACCTGTTCGCCGATCTGGTCGTGCAGGGCGGCGATCTTCGCCGCCCGGGCGGCGTCGGCCGCCTCCCGCTGCGCCGGACTCAGCTGCGGTCGCCCACTCCGACTTCCCCTGCCGGTCCGACTGCTGCTCGTGCCGCTGGCCGCGCTGCTTATCGTGGTGCTGGTGCTGGTCATCTGGACCGTCCCGGAACTGGAGCCGACACCGGTACGGGAGGGACCACGGAACAGGTGCCCTGCCACCCATTCCCCCGGCCCGTCCGGCACAGAGCTCTGCTCAGGGGCCGGGAGCGACGGCGGGGGGACGACCGGACCAAGACTGCTTCCGCAGCGGAGCGCCCGAAGGGCGGAAGGATCTTGGTCCGGTCGGGAGGAGGCGGCGCGGGAGGCCCCTACGCTGAGCTGCCGGACGGGTCGGGGGAACAGTAAGGACAGCCCGCCGCAGGCGGACCTTGACGACGGCGCAGCCGGCGCCACGCGCAGCGTGGCCCGAAGGGTGCTCCTGGCCCGCCCCAACGGTCCCGGCGCGACGACGTCGACGGCGCGCCCACCGGATAGCGAGCCTCGATCACCCGACACGCCGCGGAGACCCCTGGCGGACCGATCACGGGCCCCGCGGTCTCGCCGTGCCCCGAGCGAGGTGTCCAGCGCCATGAGTCAAGCTTGGCCAGGCCAGCACGCGCCCGAGGGCGTCCGCCCGGATGTTGTGCACAGCAGCCGTCGTCCACAGGGGCCGATCGCGCAGGAGCGCCCCAATGCTCACGGCCTGCATCGGCTGACTGGAGGACAACTGGAGGAACCCCGGGTCAGTCACCAGCGACCTCCAGTAATTCTCCAGGTCCCGCGGGACACGGGTACCCCGACTGTCGTCGGCCTACGGGAGAACGCGCTTCGGAAGCGCGGGCGGCGCAGGTCGGCGTCGGCCAGGCACAGCGTCGCGGCGGACAACCGGGCACCGGCCGCAGACGAACTGGAGGCGGTCCCGGGACACCGCCTACCGGGACGGCGAACCCAGCCGCAGTCCCGGGGCTGTCCACCGGCGGTCCCGGCGCCGACCCACGGCGTCGGCAGACGGAGGGCCTCCGTCGCTGGCAGGTGACGCGCCACCGGTGGCCGCTAGAGGAGAAAAACCGGAGACCGTCCGAGAAAGCTGGCTGTGAAGTGTCACCACCGGGCCCGAAATGGCGCCTTCTGTGGTGAAGACACCGCCCACCACCGACGACCCCCGGAGCCAGCCATGCCCGACCCCGCCGCCGACCACGAGCCCGAGCTGCTCACCATCACCGAGGCCGCGGACGTACTCCGCGCGCCCGTCGCCACCCTCCGGTACTGGCGACACCTGGGCACCGGCCCGAACAGCTTCCGACTCGGCCGGCGCGTCCTCTACCGCCGCGCCGACTTGCACATCTGGATCGACGCACAAGCAGACCAGCCCCTCCGCCGATAGCCGCTTCCTGAGCGCGGCGGGACCGGGCACCGGACCGCTGCGCACTGCGGGCACACGGGTGACGCCCGGCGGCCAGCCCCGCCTGTGGACGACGACGGTCCTCCACAGAAGCCGAACAGAACCGGCTCCAGCAGCACCGGAACAGCGACGCTCCCATCACCGGAAGCAGGAGCCATGGGATGGATGGGCCCGGTCGTGAACGGCCAGGCGCACGAGGGCTGGGTCGTTCCGCTGTTCGCCGACGGCGCACAAGGCGCGGGCACCACCAGCACCCGCGGCGTGCTGATGGCCCGCCGGCCCGACGACGGGCCCCGCGACGGCGACCGGGTGCGGCTGGCCTACCGCGACGGCGGCACCGCCGAGGGCCTCTGGTCCGACGGCACGATCCTCCGCGGCGACGGGATCGTCCACTCGCACACCAGCCGCCAGGCCGCCTCGAGGTGGTCGACCAGGCGGAGGGAGTGGCGCCCGGACGCGGCGGTCGTCGGGTGGGCCGCCGACCGCACCTGCGGCTGGCGCGGCACCTGCTGGACCCGCGTACCACCGGAGCTGGCCGACCCGGCGGCGCGGCGGCTCGCCGTCACCGGCCCGTGGGCCGATCTGGACGCCGCCGACGAGCACCGGGTGATGACCGAATGGCGCCGGCACATCGCCGGATGGCAGGCCCTGGAGGAGGTGGAGCAGGCCGCCGCCCGGCAGGCTGCCGCCGCCCGCGCCCTGGATGAGGCGGTCCGCGCCGCGGTCGCCGCCGGGGCCTCGGAGGCCGATATCGGCCGGGCCACCGGCGTGACCGGCCGGTCGGCGACCGAGCGGTGGTCCGCCCGTGGCTGAGCAGGCGGCCGGCCAGCCCGGACCGAACGAGCAAACCCCGCCAAGGGCGGCGCATCCCGCTCGTCGTCGACCTCGACGGCGAGCCGCTGGCGCCGCTGCGCGCCCTGGAAGAGATCCTGCTGTGCCTGGGCACGTGGGAGGACGACGACCGGTGGGATCCGGGCACCGGCACGGAGCCGCTGCGGGTGCCGGCGCCACTGGCCGACCGGGTCGCCTTCGCCGCTGTCCAGCGCCCTCGTGCCCAAGCCAGTCCCGGGGACCCGGGTGCGGCCGGGTGCTCGCTCCGGCCGCTACGAGTACGCGCTCACCCCGCCCGCCGCTGGAGTCGACGGTGACCGCCCGTCCTGGTCACGCCACTCGCCGGCCGAGGTTGGCGCGGATGTCGGCGGCTACGTCCGAGAGATGCCGGTAGGTGTCCGTGGGCAGCCGCCAGCCGTTTCCCGCCTCGGCGAGGACGTCGTTCGCCGCCCGGGTGGACAGTGCGGCTTGCTCGGCATCCCGGGAGATCTTGTTGAGTCGCCAGCTGGGCGAGGCGGGCATGCGGTCGATCTCGGCCAGTTCGCGCTGACGTGCCCGCACGGCGTGCTCGCGCCAGCTGTTGATCATGCTGCTGGCGCCGTCCGGGCAGCAGGAGCTCTCCGGGCAGACCAGCGTGGCCCGCAGCAGCCGGTTCTCGAGCAGCTTCTGGCCATGGCTGCGGTCGAGGCTGCGGCCGAAGGCGGTGAAGTACACGTTGGCCTCTCCGCCGCCCGTGCGGGGCTTGTCGCTGGGACGCTTGCGGGCCAGCAACTGGGGATAGTGGCCGGCCTCGCCGTGCCCGGGACCGGTCTCGTAGCCGGCGGCTCCCACGCCGGTCAGGGCTGCGCCGTAGAGGCCTTGACGCCAGGACAGCACCCGCCGTCCGGCGGCGGCGTGCTGGGTGGCGGTCATCAGCGTGGCGATGGCGTCGTAGCTGGCGGCCCGCTGCTTGGACCAGGACATCGACAGCGCCACGTAGCGGGTGTTCATCTCGTCGGCGGTTGCGAGGAACGGGTCCAGCCCGGCCGCCCAGGTGGACTGGGGGCCGAACTGGTGCAGGGATGCGGCGAAGACGGGCGCGACGGGCAGGTCGATGTCTTCGCGCTCCAGATAGCGGGCGGTCCGGATCAGCAGGCTGCGGTTGACCTCCAGCCAGGCGCTGTTTCGCCGGTCGACGTAGACGTAGGGCGGAATGAGCACCGTGGCGCCCTGCTCGCGCTGGAAGCCGATCACCTGGTCGATCAGTTCGTCCTGCAGTTCGTGGTGGCCGAGGTCTGCCGGGGTCAGCTTGTCTGCGGTCGCGTACGGCAGTCGCGCCCAGCCATTGCTCGGCGACTGCTGATCGGCCAGCAGCGGGGTGAGCGGGTCGACCAAGAACGGCACCCCGGCCGCATCCGCAGTCTCCCGCAGGCCCGGCCGCTCCACCGCCACCTGCGCATCGGCAACCACGCCGGTGAGGGGCAACTCCCGCAGGGGCCACAGTCCGCTGGCGGCCGGGGCGCACAGATCCTTGACGAGCAGGTGGTCACCGCGACCGGCCCTGATCAACAGATCCATCGGTGGGTCTCCAACCACAGAGTTACCGAACTGTGACGCTTGCGGGGTGAACTCTAGCACGAACTTGACGATGTACCTACCGGTGAACAGTGAGAGTGTATAGCGTCTACCTCGCAGGCCGAACGGACCGATCGGCGCTGCCTCAGAAGGAGACCAGTCAGATGAGCCCGACCCGCACCGCCGCGGCGGCGTCCCAGCCTGCGCCGCACGATCCGGCCGGAGACTCCCCCGTCTACCGCCATGTCGTGGCCGACACGCGCCGCGCGCTCACCCTCACCGAGATCGGGGAGATCGTCGGCGCCGGAGAACGCGCAGTGCAGAAATGGGCCGCCGGCGCCGCGCGGCCCGAGGGCACCAAGCGCGACCGGCTACTGGAGCTGCAGTACGTCATCGCAGAACTCTCCGACGTCTACAAGCCCGAAGGCATCGACATCTGGCTGCACGCCCGGCAACGCGCCCTAGGCGACCGTCGCCCGATCGACGTACTCAAGGCAGGCGACTTCGAGACCGTGCTGCAACTAGTGCAGCGCCTCGCCGGCGGGCCGAAGGTTCGGTAAGGCGTGCAGCGCTCCATGGCCGAACGCGTCGCGGCCGTGCCACCGATCAGCGTGCACGGCACCTTCTACCGACACGCGGCGGTCAACCGCGACGCCTTCGCCGGCGGCGACCAGGGACGCTGGGGAGAGACGTTTCCCGTCATCTACCTCGGCCGTCCACCGGCGTCAGTCACCGCCGAGGCCTACAGGCACCTGGTCGAGGCCTACGGCATCCCCGTCGAGCTTGTGCAGCCGCGCCGCTTCTACACCGTCACCGTGGATGTCGACGCGGTGCTCGACCTCACCAACGCCCACAACCTCGCCGCCGTGGGACTCTCCGCTGCCGACCTGAGGTCCGAGGTCGACGACTACGCCGCCTGCCAGCGCATCGCCGCCGCCGCCCACCAGCTCGAGCTGCATGCCGTCCTCGCCCCCTCGGCCACCGGCCTGGGTGAGACGCTCGCGCTCTTCCGGGAACGGATCACCCTGCGGGAGATGCCGGTCGTGCGCACCGAGGAGACCTGGAACACGCTGCCGGCCGACCCGCGCCAGCTCCGCGCCGTCCCGCCCAGGCAGGCCTGACCCAAGCCACCCCATTCAGGACGGGAGTTTGCGGGAACCATGCCGCTCAGCGGCGAGCGGCATAATCATGTCCGGGATGACGAGGGCCGCCTGTTGTCAGAGGTGTCCGGCACGCTGGAGACACATACCTCGCTACGGAGGTCCTCATGGACGGCTCGATCACCCGCATCACACTCAGCGACGGCTCTACCCGCTACCGCGCTCGGTATCGCGACCCGGGCGGTCGCCAGCACGAGCGACGCTTCGCACGGAAGGTCGACGCCCAGCGCTGGCTCGACGAGGCGACCTCGGCTCTGGTCACGCAGACATGGACGGCGCCGGAGCGAGGCCGGGTCACCGTCGCCGACTGGGCCGACCGATGGCTGTCCTCGCAGACCGGGGTCAAGCCGAGCACCCTCTACCGGTACGGGAACCTGCTGCGGACCCACGTGCTGCCGTCGTGGGGTCGGCACCGGCTCGTCGACGTCACCCACGCCGACGTCGCCGTGTGGGTGGCTGGGCTACTGACGCAGGGGTCCGCCCCGGGCACGGTCCGCCAGGCCCACCGCGTCTTCTCACTCCTCCTGGGCCTCGCCGTCCGCGACGGGCGCATTCCCCGCAACCCGGCCGAGCGCGTACCCCTGCCACGAGTGACGCGGCAGGAGCCGCGGTTCCTCACCCATGACGAGGTCGAGCGGCTCGCCGACGCGGCGAATGAGGACGGGGACGTCATCCGATTGCTCGCCTACACCGGACTGCGCTTCGGCGAGATGGCCGCCCTGCGGGTGCGCCGGATCGACTTCCTCCGGCGCCGACTCACCATCGCCGAAGCGGTCACCGAGGTCGGCGGGCGGCTGGAGTTCGGCACACCGAAGACCCATCAGCGGCGGACCGTGCCCCTGCCCGCGACCCTCGCCGAGTCCCTGGCCCGCCACTGCGCGGGCAAGCAGGGCGACGACCTGCTGATGGCCACGGCCAGCGGCACGGTGCTGCGGCTGCGGAACTGGCGTCGGGCTGTCTTCGATCCGGCGGTCCGGACGGCCGGGCTGAGCGACGTCACCCCGCACGACCTGCGGCACACCGCCGCCTCTCTCGCGGTCGCCAGCGGCGCGACCGTCAAGAGCGTCCAGCGGATGCTCGGGCACGCCTCGGCGGCCATGACGCTGGACGTGTACTCCGGCCTGTTCGACGACGACCTGACCGCGTTGGCCGACCGGATGGACGCCGCCGCGCGGGCAGCCGCGGACGCGCGTGTGGGCGCCGTGTGGGCGCGACCACCAGCCGAGACTCGCGGGATAGGTAAACGTGCAGGCCAGCGCGGTGGGCCCCGTGGGGATCGAACCCACAACCCGCGGATTAAAAGTCCGCTGCTCTGCCAGTTGAGCTAGAGGCCCGGGCGCGCGGCCGGCGGTCCGGCGGCGCCCGGCCGAAGGCTACCGCCGGTCGCCCGCCGGCCTCCGGTGCCGGGACGAGGAAAGCCCGGAGAGGTCCGGGCAGGAGCCGCTCCGGCGACCGCTGGATCGCCCGCGCAGCGGCCCCGGCAGGTCCGGAACTAACCTTGACGGGCTGCGCCCACGAGGCGCCGTGACACACCTCATACGCCCGCGATCGCATGCAGCGGCCGAATCCGGCCGACGATCGAAGAGGAGGCGCTGCGGCGCCGGGCCGAGCACACAGCCAGAGAGGCAGACGTGACTTCCGAGCGCAGCGTTCCCGACAGCGCGAACCCTGACGTCGTACTCGTCGGCGGCGGCATCATGAGCGCCACCCTGGCGCAGCTGCTGCACCTGGTCGCCCCCGAGTGGAGCGTGGCCGTCTTCGAGTCGGGCAGCGCCGTCGCCGGTGAGAGCTCGGGCCCGTGGAACAACGCCGGCACCGGGCACGCCGCCCTCTGCGAGCTGAACTACACCCCCGCCGGACCCGACGGGCAGGTCGACCCGAGCAAGGCCATCACGATCAACGAGCAGTTCCAGGTCTCGCGCCAGTTCTGGTCGCACCTGGTCCGCGCCGGCATGACGGGCTCGCCCAAGGACTTCATCTCCCCCGTCCCCCATCTGAGCTTCGTCAGCGGCGAGCAAGGGCGCAGCTACATGCGCAACCGGTACGCCGCCCTGAGCGCCCAGCCCCTCTTCGCGGAGATGGAGTACTCGGAGAGCCAGGCCGAGCTGGCCGGGTGGCTGCCGCTGATGATGGAGGGCCGGGACCCGGAGCAGGTCGTCGCCGCCACCCGCTCGGCCGCGGGCACCGACGTCAACTTCGGCGCCCTCACCCGCCTCATGCTCGACGACGCCGCCACCCGCGGCGTGAACGTGCACGTCAACCAGCGGGTGGACGCCCTCGAGCGGGAGAGCGACGGCCGCTGGAAGGTCACCGTCCGCGACACCCGCTCCGGCGACCGGGTCACGATGCGCACCCGGTTCGTCTTCGTCGGCGCCGGCGGTGGCGCGCTGCCCCTGCTGCAGCAGGCGGGCATCCCCGAGATCCGCGGCTTCGGTGGCTTCCCCGTCAGCGGCATGTTCCTGCGCAGCCGGTCACCCGAGCTGGTCAGCCGCCACCAGGCCAAGGTCTACGGCCAGGCCGCCGTCGGTGCCCCGCCGATGTCCGTGCCGCACCTGGACCTGCGGCTGATCGACGGCGAGTACTCGCTGCTGTTCGGCCCCTACGCCGGTTTCTCGCCCAAGTTCCTCAAGGCCGGGTCGATGTTCGACCTGCCCAAGAGCGTCAAGCCGAACAACCTGGGCTCCATGCTCGGCGTGGCCCGCACCGAGATGGCGCTCACCAAGTACCTGATCGGCGAGCTGCTGCAGACCCGCTCGGCCCGGCACCGCACGCTGCAGGCCTTCGTGCCCACCGCCGAGCAGGACGACTGGGACATGGTCACCGCCGGCCAGCGGGTGCAGGTCATCAAGCAGGACCCGAAGTCGGGCAAGGGCGTGCTGCAGTTCGGCACCGAGCTCATCGTCGGCGGGGACGGCAGCATCGCCGGCCTGCTCGGCGCCTCCCCCGGTGCCTCGACCGCCGTCTCGGCCATGCTGACGCTGATCGAGCGCTGCTTCCCGGAGCGCCTCGACGCCTGGCGGCCGCGCCTGCGGGAGGCGATCCCCTCCTACGGCCGCCCGCTGAACGACGAGCCCGCGCTGCTGGCCGAGGTGCGCGCCGAGACCATGCAGACGCTCGAGCTCAACGGCTGATCCACCGCACGCCCCGCGCCCGGGGAACCGCTCCCTCCGAGGACCGGTTCTCCGGGCGTCGTCGTCACAGCACGTCGAGCACCAGGAGCAGGACGAGGGTCAGCAGCGCCGACAGGAGCAGCGAGCCGAGGCAGCCGAGCCGGCTGGAGAAGAGGAAGAACACCGCGTCCAGGTGCCCACGGACCCCCGTGGCCCACACCTCCTGTGCAGCGCGTCACCCCCGTACGCGCTCGACCACCCATTCAGGGGATCGCGGGCTGGCCGGACGACTACGTACCGTCATCACCGTTCCGGTCGGAGCGCGTCACCGTGCCCCGTCCGCCGCATCGTCCGCCCCCGCGCCCCCGGCGCCGGGGCGGGTACGACCCCGGCCCGGCTGACCCGTTCCCCCCGGGGCGGCCGGGCCGGCTTCTTCCCGGCCCTCAGCGCCGGCACACCTCCCGCACCAGCCCGGTGAGCGCCGTCCGCAGGCCGTCGTCGACCGGGAGGTCGACCACCGCCTCCGGCCGCCCGCCGATCCGGACCCCCACCGGGAACAGGTGCGGCTGCTTCACCTCGGCCAGCACGTGGGCGTCGCAGGTGGCGAGCGTGAAGACCACGCCGCCCGCTGCCGCCACACCACCCCGGGGGAGTTCCAGGGGCAGCTCCGCCGTGACGTCGAACTGGACGTTGCCCCCGACCCGGCCGACGACGACCTCGTCCTCCGTGCCGAGCCGGGTCATGAGCAGGCGGCCGGTGAGCCGTTCCGGCCCCGCCTGCAACCGGTCCACGCGGAGCTCGACCGCCTCGGCCACCGCACGGGCCGCGCACTCCTCCTCGTGCACCCGGGCGAGCGTGTCGCCCTCCAGCGGCACCCGCACCTCTTCCACCGAGCCGTCCGGGCGGAGCAGGGTCAACCGCGCCGCCGGCGCGCCGCCGCCGCCGGAGCACACCGCCTCGCCGTAGGGCGTGGGCAGGTCGGTGACCCGCCCGGGCACGAACGCCGCGTCGACCTCCGTCGGCGGGAGCGGCACGAAGCCGGGGGCGTCCAGCGCCACCCCGGTCACCGTGTACGGCTCGCCCCCGGTGTGGGAGACCCGCACCTGGACGCGCCCGCCGACCGCCGCGTCGGTGCGCAGGCGGACGGCCTCGGCGGCGACGCCGGGCACCCGAGGCGCGACGGTCGACGCCGTGGCCACCGCCTCCGACCGCGGCGCACCCGGCTCGGCACCGCAGGCAGCGAGGAGCAGCGCGCCCACCAGCGCCGCGGCCCACCGCCCCATGCCGCCGCAGCGTAGGGCGGCACCCGCCTCAGCGGTGGCGGCTCGGCACCCGGGCCTTCACCCGGCCGGCGTCCATGCGGACCTCGAGCTTCTCCTGCGGGTTGGCCGCCGGCCCGCGGCGCGGCTCACCGTTGTCGAGGTCGAACGCCGAACCGTGCCACGGGCACACCAGGCACTCGCTGCCGCGCACCGTCTCCAGGGTGCCCTCGTCCAGCGGGCCCGACAGGTGCGAGCAGGCGCCGACGAAGACGTCCACCCGGGCGCCGCGGCGGACGACCGCCAGCGGGACGGACATGCTGCCGCCCTTGCCCGCCCGCATCGTCGGCCGGCCGTCGGGCAGGTCGTCGAGCGGGCCGAGGTCGATCCAGTCGGTGGTCAGCGCGCGGACGGCGGTCGCCGCGTGCGAGGCCCCGGAGGACTGCGCGTAGGACATGTGCCCGCCGATCGCCGCCGAGCTGCCGGCCAGGCCCAGCCCCGCGTAGGCCAGCGCCCGGCCCAGCGCGCCCCGGCCACGGGCGCGGGCCACCAGCGATCCCCCGTAGAGCCCCAGCGCCGCGGCGTTCATCACCGCGTGGAGCGCGCCGAGCCGGCGGACCCCCGCCCCCTGCTCCGACCAGTCCGCCGCGCCGGACATGGCGGCCGGCACGGCGGCGGCGATGCCGGTCCCGATCAGCGCGGTGGCCGCGGGCCGCAGCGGCGGCACGGCGTCCAGCAGGCCGGCGGAGACCCAGCTCCCCACCGGGACCTGCACCAGCACCGGGTGCAGCGGGTGCCCCAGCCAGGTGCCGTGCAGGACGTCCTTGACCGCGCTCGGCATGCCCTGGACGGCGCGCCGGGCCGGCCCGATGGCCTTGTCGAACGCCGTCACGTCGCCGATGCGGTCCAGGAAGCCCATGAGACTCATGGGCCGCCCCTACCCCCGCGGCCCCGGCCCGACGCACGGGAGGACGACGACTCCGCGGCGGAACCCACAGGTGACCGTGAGCAAGGACACGGGTGGTTGCCAGCCGCACCAGGCATGTATTGGCGTGACAGGGGTTCCCCCCGGGTGAATCCTTGATCCACCGCCCTGCCCACCTGCCGAAGGACCCCCGTGACCTGCGTGTCCCCGCTCCGCCGCGGTCAGGCCGCCGACCCCGTCGGCGACCTGCCGGATGCGACGGCGCCCGGGGGGCACGCGGCCGCCGGCCGGGTGGCCACCTACCTGCGCGGGGATGCGATCCCGGCCCAGTTCCTGCGGTTCGTGCTGGTCGGCGGGGCGAGCACCGTCGTCTACGCGCTGCTCTTCGTCGCCGGGCACGGCTGGGGCTACCTGACGTCGCACCTCGTGGCGACGGCGGCGTCGACCGTGCTGGCCAACGAGCTGCACCGTCGCCTGACCTTCCACGCCGACGAACGGGTGCACTGGTTCACCGCCCAGTGGGAGGCCGGTGGGGTCACCGTCCTGGGTCTGCTGGCCACCAGCACCGCCCTCGGCCTGCTCGACGCGCTCACCGGCGACGACCAGCCGGTCCTGCAGATCGCGACGGTCGTCGGCGTGACCGCCTTCATCGGTCTCCTCCGCTTCATCGCGCTGCGCTGGATCTTCCGCCCGGTTCCGGCGCGGGCCTGACACGGGCCCTCCGCACCTGATCCGCGGTCCGGACATCGCTTAGCCTCGGCCCGGTGAGCGAGCCCACCGCGTCGACGTCCCCGTGGCCGGGCCGTGCCCGCGTGGCCGCGCTCTGGTCGGCACGCGTCGCGCTGGCCCTGGCCGGGGCACTCGTCGCCGTCCTGCTCTTCGCCAAGGTGTCGGCACCGATCGGCCCCTTCGACGCCACGCTCGCCTTCCGCCCCGCGCCCGGTGGCGCCGTGGTAGCCGTCCCCCCGCTGGGGTCCCTCGCGGTGGACGCCTACGACGGCCCGCTGCGGCTGGACATCTCGCTGCAGTCGGTCGACCAGGCGCGCGCGCAGGCGCTGGCCACCGACCCGGTGCGGCTGGCGGGGGTCGTGGACCGGGTGACGGAGGACCTGCAGTCGGCCGTGGTCCGGCTGGTCTGGGTCACCGTGCTGGTGGCGCTCGCCGGCGCGGCGCTCACCTCCTGGCTGGTGCTGCGCCGGCGCCGGGAGCCGCTGATCGCCGTCGGCATCACCACGGCGCTGCTCGCCGGCACCGGCGGCCTGGGCGCCGCGACGTGGCGACCCGAAGCGCTGTCCCAGCCCACCTACACCGGCCTGCTGGTCAACGCCAACAGCCTCATCGGCAGCGCGCAGGACCTCGTCGCCCGGTTCGACGCCTACCGTGCGTCGCTGGAGGACCTGGTGGCCAACGTGGGCACCCTCTACGCCACGCTCTCCGCCCTGCCCACCCCCAGCGGCACGGGCGACTCGGTGGTCCTGCTGCACATCTCCGACATCCACCTCAACCCGGCCGGCTTCGACCTCACCCGGCAGGTCGCGGAGAAGTTCGAGGTCGACGGCATCCTCGACACCGGCGACATCACCGACTGGGGCTCCGAGCCCGAGAACCGGCTGATCACCGCGGTCGGCGACCTCGACGTCCCCTACGTCTACATCCGCGGCAACCACGACTCGGCCACCACGGCGGGCATCCTCGCCGCCCAGCCCAACGTGACCGTCCTGGACGACTCGGCGGTCACGGTCGCCGGCATCCGCATCGTCGGTGCCCCCGACCCCCGGTTCACCCCCGACAAGAGCACCGGTGACGACGACGCGGGCGTCGACGTCCTGGAGCGCTCCGGCGAGGAGCTGGCGGACTTCACCCGCACGCTCGCCGAGGAGCCGGCGATCGCGATGGTCCACGACCCGAAGCAGGCGCCGCCGCTGGACGGGCTGGTGCCGCTCGTGCTGGCCGGGCACACCCACAACCGGGTGGTGGAGGAACTGGCGGACGGGACCCTGCTGATGGTGCAGGGCTCGACCGGCGGGGCCGGCCTGCGGGCGCTCGAGGGCGAGTACCCCGAGCCGCTCACCTGCACGGTGCTCTACCTCGACCCGGAGACCGGCGCGCTGCAGGCCTACGACGACATCACGCTCGGCGGGCTCGGCGCGACCGAGGTCACCGTGGAGCGCACCCTGGTCGGCGCGGACCCCGCCGCGACCGACGCAGAGGCCCCGGCCGTCGAGCCGCTCGTCCCGGCCTCCCCGGCGGACTGACCGCGGGGTCCTAGGCTCGACGCATGACGACGCCGACCCGCGCCGCCCGCCTCGCCGCAGGAGCCCTCGCCGGCGGCCTCTCCCTCGCGGCCCTCACCGGCTGCAGCTTCTCGTCGCAGAACGTCTCCTGCAGCGGGGGCACCTGCACGGTGACCCTCACCGGCACGGGGGCGGAGGCGGAGATCCTCGGCACCACGCTGTCCTTCGACAGCGTCCAGGACGGCCGCGCCTCGCTCACCGTCGGCGGGGCCACGGTCTCCTGCGCGCAGGGCGAGAGCGTCTCCGCCGGCCCGCTGGAGCTCGCCTGCTCCAGCGTCACCGACGACTCGGTGGAGCTCCGCGCCACCGTCGGCTGAGCAGCCCCGTGCCGGCTCAGGACGGGTGCGCGACCTCCACGACCACCCGCGTCGGGGCCTCGAGCAGGTACACCCGGAAGGGCGCCTGGGTGCCCGTCCCGACGAACGACGTCGTGACGCCCTCGAACGTCGCCGCGAAGGCCACCTCGGTCACCGTGCTCGTGCCCGGGCCGGTCACCGGCCCCGGCGCGGCGAACTCCTCGACGCCGGTGTCGTAGGGGTAGCCGGCCCCGGTGAGCTGCACCTGCAGGACGGCGTCCCCCGCGAGCTGGACCTCCTGCCCGCGGCCGGGCTCCGTCGCCTGGTCGACGTACCGGACGTCCCAGCCGGGGGTCCCGGTGCCGTCGAGCTCGAAGACCACCCGGTCGAAGCCGTCGTGCGCCCCGACCCGGACGTCCCGCACGGTGACGCGCGCGTCGGCGGAGGGGTCGGCGGTCTCCGGCCCGGTGTCGAGATCGGCCGCGACCGGCGCCTCCGAGGTGGTGGTGGCGCCCGGCTCCTCCCCGGGCTCCGGCGACGGCGCGCTCGCCGGGGCGCTGCTCGTGGCCGCGCCGGTGGACGACGACTCCCCCACGTCGCCGTTCCCGGCGCACCCCGAGAGGGCTACGAGGGAGGCGAGGACGGCGGGGAGGACCAGCTGGGGACGGGCGCGCACGCGACACAGCCTCGCACCCGGGGACCCCCGCGCGGAGGAGGCGCGAGGGGCATGTATTGTTCTCGCTGCCCCCGGCGAACACGAGCCCCCATCGTCTAGCGGTCCAGGACGCCGCCCTTTCAAGGCGGTAGCACGGGTTCGAACCCCGTTGGGGGCACGCAGCACCAGCACCACCAGCAAGGCCCTGTAGCGCAGTTGGTTAGCGCGCCGCCCTGTCACGGCGGAGGTCGCGGGTTCGAGTCCCGTCAGGGTCGCTCTCCGGTGAGATCACCGGGAGGGGCAGGTAGCTCAGTCGGTACGAGCGCTCGCCTGAAAAGCGAGAGGTCGGCGGTTCGACCCCGCCCCTGCCCACACTCTCCTCGCACACGGGCCCGGCAGCTGCCGGGCCCGTCGTCGTCCTAGGCCCAGCTGCGATCGGCCACGACCTGCGCGTAGACCTCGCCGTGCACCTCGCGGACGGCGGCCCGCTGCTCCTCCCGCCAGCCGCGGTCGGCCGGCCGGGGCATCGGCCGGGTCAGCGCCGCGCCGATCGCGGCGGCCAGCGAGACCGGGTCCAGCCCCGCCCGCTCGTCGTTGGTGTAGGGCACCACGTCCGACCACTGGTCGGCGAACCACCCGCAGCTGGGCGCCACCACGCGGGTGCCGACGTCGCGGCAGATCTCCACGTCCGGGGAGTGGGTGCCGCACCGCTCGGGGAGGACGGCCACGTGCAGCTGCTGCAGCTGGCCCGCCCACTCGCCATCGGCGCAGCGCACGATCTCGAGCTCGCCGGCGTCGGCGAGGGCGACGATGCCGGGGTCCAGCGCCGGGGCGACCGCCGCGTCGACCAGGACCCGCAGCCGGCCGCCGCCGGACAGCGCGCCGGACAGCGCCGCGCGCACCATGCCCACGGGGTCGGGCACCGCGCCGGACGCCGGGCCGACCCGCAGCCCGACCAGCCCGCGCTCGGCCCCCAGCTCCGGATCGGGGACGGCGAGGGAGGGGTGCGCCACCACGATCGCGGTCCGCCCGTAGCGCTCGGCGATCTCGTCGGCGGCGCCCACGGTCAGGGTGAGCACGACCTCCGCGGTGGCCAGCACCGCGGCGAGCTGCGCGTCGCGTCCCCCCGGCGCCGGGCCGGCGTCGCGCAGCTGGTGGACGGTGACGACCAGCGGGATGCCCAGCCGCTGCAGCTCCTCGGCCCACGCCTCGGGTTCGGCGGGTCCCGGGTGCCCGTACCCGACGTGCAGGTGCACGACGTCGACCTCGGCGGCGTGGGCGGCCAGGTGGGCGCGGTCGAGCCACGGCGCCGGTTCACCGGGGACACCCACCCGCACGACCCCGGCGGGCAGCACGGCGTCGACGTAGGGGCCGGCATGCGGGATGGACACCACCCGGATACCGGCCCCCGGCGTCGGGGGCAGCCCCGGGAGCGGGGGTTCAGCGTGCGTCACGCGGCGGCGGTTCTCCTCGTGCGGTCGAGCCACGACGGCACCGCGGTGCCGCTCGACGTCCTCAGCGCCCGCCGACGTCCTTGCGGCTGCGCCGGTCATGCCTACCCCACCGCCTCCGCGGCCAACCCGTGATCAACTCCATCGGGTGAGTGGGCGGCGCCGGCGTGTCAGGACCCGACCCGGCGCGCGGTCAGGTACGCCGGCTCCCGGAAGCGGGCGAGCGGGCCGTCGGCCACCAGGCCCGGTGGCGGGTGGCGGACGGCGTCGAAGCGCAGCCCGGTGTCCAGCGGGCCGTGCGCCCCGGTGGTCCGCAGCGTGGCGAAGGGCCGCCACCCCTGCACCCCGGGCGCGACGGCGAGCGTGAACTGCACCGTGCCGGCCGCCGCCGCCACCGGCTCCGGGTCCGACGGCAGCGGGGCGACGTCGGGGAAGGCGGCCAGGCGCACCGGCCCGGCCGCCGACCGGTAGGCCATGATCGAGCCGTAGGTGGCCGCCGCGTCCGAGCGGAGCACCGGCACCCGCCGCGCCAGCGGGCCCCGGCCGCTCGTCGACAGCAGGAGGTCGACCGGTTCGTCGTCGTCACCCGGCAACCGGACGGCCAGCCCCAGGACGTCGGGCAGCGGGGCCGGGAGCCCGGCGCCGCGCGAGAACCGGATCACCGCCCCGGTGGTGCCGCTGCCGTCCAGCCACGGGACACCCAGCGGCGGCTCGGCCCCGTGCCGCTCCAGGACGGCGTCGAGCACCGCGCCGCGCGGGTGGATCGGCCGGCCGCGCCGCCACCCCGCCCCCGCGCCCAGCGGCCCCGC
>NZ_SSXB01000040.1:0-34588 GCF_021698995.1 Blastococcus sp. KM273129
GCCCACCCCCGAACCCGCCGCCGCCCCGGAGGTCCCGGACGCCCGACGTGTCGAGGCCGGCTCCTTCGCTGTACCGCATCCCGTGCTGCTCCTCCCGCCGTCCGGCCGGGTGCACGCTGCCACCGGGCTCCGCGCGCCGCGACTCGGGTCGCCGCGCAGCACCTCCGCGCCGGCCCTAGATTCGGGCCATGCCGCTGGAGGGTGAGTACGAACCGAGCACGCAGCAGTGGGTGCGCGACCAGGTGGAGCGCTACGAGGCGACCGGTGGACGCGAGGCGAACACGCTCCGGGACACGGGGCTGCCCGTGGTGATCTTCAGCACGCGGGGGGCGAAGTCCGGCAAGGTGCGCAAGCAGCCGCTGATGCGCGTCGAGCACGACGGCGTCTACGCCATGGTCGGCTCTCAGGGCGGGGCGCCGACCGACCCCGCGTGGGTGGCCAACCTGCGGGCGCACCCCGACCAGGTCACCGTGCAGGACGGCCCCGAGCCGTGGGACGGCGTGGCGCGGGAGATCTCCGGCGCCGAGCGCGACGAGTGGTGGGAGCGGGCGGTGGCCGCCTACCCGCCGTACGCCGAGTACCAGCAGAAGACCGACCGGCGCATCCCCGTCTTCCTGGTCGAACGCCGCTGACCCGCGGGGCCGTCACGGCAGCGCGGCGGCCAGCCGCGGGACGGCCTCGGCGACGGTCGCGTCCCACCCGGTGAACGGCTCGGCCTCGACCGTGCGCGCGGCGCCGCGGCCGGCTCGCCGCCACGTCCCCGTGACCCGGCCGTCGACGACCACGGTCGGGCGGAAGACGCCGTTGCGCCCGGGCACGATGCGCTCGGCGTGCGCCGGGTCCAGGACGGCCTCCCGGTCGGCGTAGCCCAGCACGAACTCGTCGAACCCGGGGAGCAGCAGCGGTGCGCGGGCGGCCTCCCGGTGCGCCGCGCAGCGGTCGAGGGTCTCCGGGTCGAGGTACTGCTCGGTGCCCTCCACCTCGACGCGCGCCAGCCGGTCCCGGACCGCGTCCAGGCCGGTGCGGACGTCGCGCACCGTCGTCCCCGCCCAGCGGACCAGGTCGTGCACCGTGGCCGGGCCGTGGCCGAGGAAGTACCGCAGCACCAGTTCGGCGAGCGCCTCCTCGCGGGCGAGCCGGCGGGGCCCGCGGACCCACTCGTCGAGCAGCACGAACAGCTGCTCGCCGTCCTCCGTCGGCCCCAGGCACAGCGTGCCGGTCTGGGCGAGGAACCACAGCAGGTGGTAGCCGCGCTGGCCGGTCGTCGCCACCCCGCCCTCGTCGACGGCCGCGAGCAGCGCCCGGCGGGTGAGCCGGCGGCCGCCCGAGAGCGCGGCGACGGCGAGCTCCCGGGCCCGCTCGGCGTCGGCGTCGGTCAGCCGCAGGGCGGCGCGCCGCCCCGCCAGCCCGGCGAGCGCACGGGGGCCGAGGAGCTCGAGCATCCAGGGCAGGTCGCCTGCGGGGACCAGGTGCAGCGTCCCCCGCATCGGCCAGGAGCGGACGACGGCCCCGGTGTCGAGGGCGTGCAGCACGGCGGCGCGGTCCCGGGCCCGCGTGCGCAGGGCCACCGAGGTCACCGCGCCCGGGAAGTCCTGGCCCTGCACCGCCAGGAGCCGGTGCACCGCCGCGGCGGCGTCGGTGGCCGGCGGCCCGGCCAGCCGCTGGGCCACCAGGCGCAGGAGGGCCACGTCGTGCAGGGTCGTCACGGGCCCAGCGTCGCAGCGGGGTACGACACCGCGGGCCTCACCGCCGTCGCTCGACGACCTCCACCGGCGGCGTCGCGGCGTGCCACGTGGCACCCCACCCGCGCCCGGGCGCGGGGGGCGACCCGGCTGCCACACTGCCGGCGTGCGGGCAGAGGACTGGGACCGGCGGTACGCCGAGCAGGCGCAGTGGTCGCCGGGGCCGAACGACCTGGTGGCCGACCTGCTCGCCGACGTCCCGCCGGGCACCGCCGTCGATCTCGCCGCGGGCGAGGGCCGGCACGCGCTCTGGCTGGCCGGCCGCGGGTGGGCGGTGACCGCCGTCGACTTCTCCGACGTGGGGCTCGAGCGCGGCCGTACCCGCCCCGGGGCCGAGCGGGTGAGCTGGGTGGCCGCCGACGTGCTCACCTGGTCGGCCGGGGAGGGATCGCTCGACCTGGTGCTGGTCGCCTACCTCCACCTGCCGCAGGAGGAGATGACGCCGCTGCTCGCCCGGGCGGTCGGGTGGCTCCGCCCCGGCGGCCGGCTGCTGCTGCTCGGGCACGACGTGGCGAACCTGACGGCCGGCGTGGGCGGGCCGCAGGAACCGTCGATCCTGCACAGCGTCGACCGGCTGGCCCCGGTCGCCCGGCTCCTGGACGTGGACCGCCTGGAGCAGGTCCGCCGGGCCACGCCGCAGGGCACCGCGCTGGACACGCTGCTCTGGGGACGGCGCGCGGCCCGCTGATCCATCCGGCGGCGCACGGCCGAGCAGCCCCCCCCGGGCGGTAGCGTCGCCTGTCGTGATGGGCATGGGTGGGGCCGGCGGGCCGGAGTCCGAGCGCCGGCGGCGGCTGGTCGCCGCGGTCGTGGTGCTGGCGATGCTGCTGGCGGCGGGCGCCACGGTGCTCTCCATCGTGCTGGGCTGAACCCGGTCAGGCCTTTGGGCCCTGGCGACCCCGGCGGCGGACCGGCACCGTGTGGGACGCCGAGGCCGCTCCGGCCCGGTCACCCTCCGGAACCGAGGACCGCCGATGACCCTGGTCGTCCCGCCGAGCCCCTCCGGCCCAGCCCCCGACGACCCGACCGGCCCGGCGGCAGCGCCGGCCGGTCTCCTCCACGACCGCGGGCGCACCGGCGCGCACGGGGACGACGCCGTCAGCGCGGCCGTCGTCCGGCTGAGCGGGGAGTACTCCGGCCGGATCGGGCACCGGGCGGTCGTCCGGGTGGTCCGGGACTGCCGGCGCGACCTGGGCGGGTCGCCGGTCGGTGCCCTCCCGGAGCTGGTCGAGCGGCTGGCCCGGTACCGCCTGGACCGGTGCATCGGCTGAGCACCGCCGGAAAGCGGTTGCCCGCCCGGGCAGGATGAGCCCGTGGGCTACGTCGACGTGACCGGTGTCCGGCACACCCTCTCCGACGGGCGGGTGCTGCTGGACGACGTCTCCTTCCGCGTGGGCGAGGGGGCGCGCGCGGCGCTGGTGGGCGAGAACGGTGCGGGGAAGACCACCCTGCTGCGGATCATCGCCGGCGACCTGCTGCCCGAGGCGGGCTCGGTGGCCCGCACCGGCGGCCTCGGGGTGATGCGCCAGTTCATCGGGGCGGTGCGGGACGACACGACCGTCCAGCGGTTCCTCGTCGACCTCTCGCCGCCCGCGGTGCGCGCGGCCTGGGACGCGGTGGAGGCCGCGGAGCTGACGCTGATGGAGAGCGACGACGAGCGCGCGCAGATGGCCTACGCCGACGCGCTGGCGCAGTGGGGCGACGCCGGCGGGTACGACGCCGAGGTCACCTGGGACACCGTCACGGTGGCGGCGCTCGGCGTGCCCTACGAGCGCTGCAAGTACCGCGAGCTGTCCACGCTCTCCGGCGGCGAGCAGAAGCGGCTGGCGCTCGAGGCGCTGCTGCGCGGGCCGGACCAGGTGCTGCTGCTCGACGAGCCCGACAACTACCTCGACGTGCCCGGCAAGCGCTGGCTGGAGGAGCGGCTGCTCGAGACGACGAAGACGGTGCTGTTCGTCAGCCACGACCGCGAGCTGCTGGCCCGGGTGGCCGACCGCGTGGTCACCGTCGAGGGCGGGTCGGCGTGGGTGCACGGTGGTGGCTTCGCCAGCTACCACGAGGCGCGCACCGCACGGCACGACCGTCTCGCCGAGCTGCGGCGGCGGTGGGACGAGGAGCACGAGCGGCTCGTCGAGCTGGTGAAGACCCTCCAGCAGCAGGCGAAGAACTCACCGGCCATGGCGTCGAAGTACTCCGCGATGCAGACCCGGCTGGCCAAGTTCGAGGCCGCCGGGCCCCCGCCGGACCGGCCGCCGGAGCAGAAGGTGGCGATGCGGCTGCGCGGCGGGCGCACCGGTGTCCGGGCGGTGATCGCCGAGCAGCTGGAGCTGACCGGGCTGATGCAGCCGTTCGACCTCGAGGTCTGGTACGGCGACCGCGTGGGCGTGCTGGGCGCCAACGGGGCGGGCAAGTCGCACTTCCTGCGGCTGCTCGGCGGGCAGGAGGTCGCGCACACCGGGTCCTGGCGGCTGGGGGCGCGCGTCGTCCCGGGGCTGTTCGCGCAGACCCACGCGCACCCGGAGTGGCAGGACCGGACCCCGGTCGACCTGCTGTGGCACGGGGAGCCCGGGCGGCCGGGCGTCGACCGCGGGCGCGCGATGTCGGTGCTGCGCCGGTACGGGCTCACCGAGGCCGCCGACCGGCCGTTCCGCACCATGTCCGGTGGCCAGCAGGCCCGGTTCCAGATCCTCGCGCTGGAGCTGTCCGGGGCCACGCTCCTGCTGCTGGACGAGCCGACCGACAACCTCGACGTGCTCTCCGCGGAGGCGCTGGAGGAGGCGCTGGCGGCGTTCGAGGGGACGGTGCTCGCGGTGACCCACGACCGCTGGTTCGCCCGCTCCTTCGACCGCTTCCTGGTGTTCGGCTCCGACGGCCGGGTGTACGAGTCCGCCGAGCCGGTGTTCGACGAGGCGCGGGTCGCCCGCGCCCGGTGAGGGCCCGCGCACGACGGCGGCCGGTCGGCCGCCGTCGTGCGACCGGTCAGCCCAGCGCGTAGAAGACGCGCTCGTCGGAGCCGAAGCTGATGGTGGGCTCCACCGACAGCTCGGCACCCGCGAGAGCGGCCGGCGGGACGTCCATGCAGAACTGGAAGGTGTCCGTGCCGCCCGGGTTGAGGGTGGGGGCGTTCATCGCGTCGTCGGGCAGCAGGGCCATGCACTCGGCGTCGCTGTACTGGCGGTTGTCGTTGCCGTGGACGACCGCGGTGAGGTCCATCCCCGGGAAGCCTTCCTCGGCACCGGTGTAGGTGGCCGTCAGCTGGACGACGACGTACTGGCCGTTCGTCGCGGGCTCGTTGAACTGGTTGCCGGCGGCGGCGATGGCGTTCCCGTCGAGCTCGACGGCGTCGACGATGACCTGGTAGTCGCCGACCTGCGCCGGCACGCCGAGCGGCACGGTGTCCGCGACGGGTGCCTCCTCGGCCCCGGCGGGGGCGGCGTCACCGGCCGGCGGCGCGGAGACCTCGTCCCCGGCGCGGTCGAGCTCCTCCTGCACCTCGTCGATGACGTCCGCGTAGAACGCCTGGGTCGCGAAGACGACGACGATCGCGAGCACCGAGGTGACCAGGCCGGTGACGGCCATGCCGGTGCCGCCGTGCGTGCCCCGGCGGGCGCGGAGCAGGGCCGGGATGCCCAGGCCCAGGCCGACGACCGCGATGACCGCGGCCACGTTGTTGACGATCGGGATCCAGCTGAGCAGCAGGGCGATGATGCCGAGCACCATCGAGGCGATGGCGAGCCCGGCACCCTTCTTGGCCGGCGGCTGGAAGGCGGGCGGCGGGCCGTAGTACTGCGGCGGCGCCTGCGGGGGGTAGGACAAGACGACTCCTTCGACGATGCATTACCGGGCGGGACCGTATGGGTCCGGCAGGCGGGCGCACGCGCATGCGGAGTTCCGACACCCGCGGCGGGCCCCAGCCGTCCCAGGGGCCCCTGCCGAGCCGTCCGTCAGCCGAAGGAACGGCCCTCGCCGCGGTAGGTGGGCAGCGCGTCGACCACGGCGCCGCCCTCCACCGCGTGCAGCACGTCGACGTGCTCGCAGAGCTCCCCGGCCTTGGCGTGCCGGAACCACACCCGGTCGCCGGTGCGCAGGCCCGCGGTGCCCGGTCCGCGCAGCGGCGTCTGCACCTCGCCGACGCCCTCGCCCGCCAGCCAGCGGAGCCCCGCCGGGAAGGTCGGCAACGGCAGCCGGTCGGCCCCCGGCGGCCCCGAGGCGATCCAGCCACCACCGGCCACGGTGACGACGCCGGGCGCCGGCACGCGGGTGACCGGGACGGCGAAGAAGGCGGCGGCGCGCCCGGTGAAGGCCCGGTAGCCGTCGAAGAGGGCGGGGGAGTAGAGGCCCGAGCCGGCTGCCACCTCGGTCACCGCGGGCTCGGCCGCGGTCCGCTCCAGGCTGCCGGTGCCGCCGCCGTTGACGAACCGCAGCGGCGCCACCGCGGAGACGGCGGCCACCACCTCGGCGCGCCGGTGCGCGAGCTCCCGGGCGGAGACGGCCTGCAGCCCGCGCACCGCCAGGCCCCGGAGGGGACGGCGGGCCGGTGCGTCCTGCAGCCCGGCGATCTGCGCCTCGTACGCCATCAGGCCCACCAGTTCCACGCCGGGGCGGTCGACCACCGCGCGGGCCAGGGCGACGGCCGCGCCGGGGGAGTGCACCGGCGACCGCCGGACCCCGACGTGCACCCGCCCGCCGGCGGCGCGCAGGGAGGCGTCGACGTCGAGGCACATCCGCAGCGGCGGCCGGGTGCCGGGCGGGACGACGGCGTCGAGGAGGTCGAGGTGGTCGACCGAGTCGACGACCAACGTCACCCGGTCCGCTGCCTGCTCGTCGGCGGCGAGCGCGCGCAGCGCACCGGCGTCGACCGAGGGGTAGCCGACGACGACGTCGGTGCTCACGGCGTCGTCCCCGCCCGCCAGCCAGAGCGCCTCGCGCAGGGAGTAGGCCAGCACCCCGGAGAAGCCGGGGCGGGCGAGCACCCGGCGCAGGACGCCCCGGCACCGGACCGACTTGCTCGCCACCCGGACGGGCCGGCCGGCGGCCCGGGCGACCAGGTCGGCCGCGTTGGCATCGAGCGCGGCGAGGTCCACGACGGCGAACGGCGCGTCGAGCGCCGCGGTGGCGGCCTCGAGCGCCGCGTGCCGCCCGGCGGCGGGATCCGGCCTCATCACGGCGCAGCGTGCCCGGTGCCGAGCCGGGCGGGCAAGAGCTCGCGGGCGGTTGACCACCGGGGAGGCAGCCGCCAGAGTCCCCGTTCGACGGAGGGAGACCGGTGACCGAGCTGCTGGACCGGACCGGGGTCCGCACGCGGTGGCGCAACTGGGCGGGCAACCAGCGGGCCGAGGCGACGGCGGTGCACCCCCGGTCGGTCGACGAGGTCGCCCACGTGCTCACCGCGGCGGCCGCGGGGGGGCGCCGGGTGCGGCCGATCGGCAGCGGGCACTCCTTCTCGGGCATCGGGCGGCCCGACGACGTCCAGCTGGTCTGCGACCGCCTGTCCGGGGTCCGGTCCCTCACCGACGACGGGCTGGTCACCGTGGGTGCGGGCACGACGCTGCACCGGCTGGGCGCCGAGCTGCTGCGCCGGGGGTGGGCGCTGACCAACCTGGGCGACATCGACCGGCAGACCGTCGCCGGGGCGCTGGCCACCGGCACGCACGGCACCGGGGCGCGGTTCGGCGGGCTGGCCACCCAGGTGCGCGGCGTCGAGCTGGTGCTGCCCTCGGGGGAGGTGCTGACCTGCGACGCGGAGCGGCACCCGGAGGTGTTCGCCGCCGCGCGGGTGGGCCTGGGGGCGCTGGGGGTGGTGACGGCGGTGACGCTGCAGGCCGAGCCGGCTTTCGCGCTCCGCGCCGCCGAGGGGCCGGGCGCCCTCACCGCGGCGCTGGAGGGCTTCGAGGAGCTGATGACCTCCACCGACCACGTCGAGTTCTACTGGTTCCCGCACACCGACGCGACGCTGGTCAAGCGCAACACGCGCGTCCCGCTGGCCGACGGGCTGGCCCCGCTGCCGCGCTGGCGCGCGGTGTGGGACGACGAGGTGCTGGCCAACGCCGCCTTCGCCGGGGTGGTGGCCACCGGCCGCCGGGTGCCGGCGCTGGTGCCCGGGCTGGCGCGGGTCTCGGCGAAGGCGCTGGGCCCGCGCTCGTTCACCGACCACTCCCACCGCGTCTTCGTCAGCCGGCGGCGGGTGCGCTTCCTGGAGATGGAGTACGCCGTCCCCCGCGCCGACGCCCCGTCGGTCCTCGCCGAGCTGCGCCGGGTGCACGAGGCCGCCGACTGGCAGTCGGCGTTCCCCGTGGAGGTGCGGCTGGCCGCGGCCGACGACGTCCCCCTGTCGACGGCGTCGGGCCGGGACACCGCCTACGTCGCCGCGCACGTCCCCGCCGGCGCCGAGCCGGGGGGCTGGTTCGCCGCGCTGGAACGGATCGCCGGGGAGGTGGGCGGCCGGCCGCACTGGGGCAAGCTGCACGGCCTGGACGCCGCGGCCCTCCGTGGGCGCTACCCCGGGTTCGACGCGTTCGTCGCGCTGCGGGACCGGCTGGACCCCGGTGGGGTGCTGGGCAACGAGCACCTCGACCGGGTGCTGGGGCCGGTCCCGCGGCCCTGAGCGGCCGGCGCCGGTTGCCCGGGGTCAGCCGGCGGGGTCGGGCTCGCCGGTGCCGCCGATGCGGTCGAGCTCGGCCAGCTCCTCCGGGCCGAGCACCCGCGCCGCGGCCTGGAGGTTCTCCTCGAGGTGCGCGACCGACGAGGTACCGGGGATCAGCAGCAGGTTGGGGGAGCGGGCCAGCAGCCAGGTGAGCGCCACCTGCTTCGGCGTCGTCCCGAGCCGCCGGGCCACGGTCTCGAGAGCGGCCGACTGGAGCGGGGTGAAGCCGCCCAGCGGGAAGAACGGCGTGTAGGCGATGCCCTCGCGGGCGAGGGCGTCGATCATCGGGTCGTCGTGCCGGTGCACCAGGTTGTAGTGGTTCTGCACGCACACCACGGGCGCGATCGACTGGGCCTCGGCGAACATCTGCGGCGTCACGTTGCTCACGCCGAGGTGGCGGACCAGCCCCTCCTGCTGCATGGC
Organism: Blastococcus sp. KM273129; assembly: GCF_021698995.1. Taxonomy (NCBI): domain Bacteria; kingdom Bacillati; phylum Actinomycetota; class Actinomycetes; order Geodermatophilales; family Geodermatophilaceae; genus Blastococcus; species Blastococcus sp. KM273129. Next base: position 8,809 of record NZ_SSXB01000040.1, read on the forward strand.
CGCGAGCGCCTCGAAGGGCTCGGCGAGCGAGCGCTCCACCGGCTCGGCGAAGCCGGGCATGCGCAGGTTCACCACGTCCAGCGCCTCCACCCCGAGGTGGTCGATGTTCTCCTCCACCGCCCGGCGGAGGTCGTCGGGGGCGAGGGCCTCGGGCCACCCCCCGTCGGCGTCGCGGCGGGCACCCACCTTGGTGACGATCACCAGGTCGTCGGGGTAGGGGTGCAGGGCCTCGCGGATGAGCTCGTTGACGACGGTGGGGCCGTAGTAGTCGCTGGTGTCGATGTGGTCGACGCCCAGTTCGACGGCGCGCCGCAGGACGGCGATCGCGGCCTCCCGGTCGGCCGGCGGCCCCATCACGTGGGGACCGGTCAGCTGCATGGCGCCGTAGCCGATGCGGTGCACCTCCCGGTCGCCGAGGCGGTAGCTGCCGGACTTCTCCGCGGTGGTGGTCATGTCCCGCCCCCTACCCCGGCAGAGGTCGGTGCGACTCCTGCGGGCGGCCGGCGCTGACCGACGGCCCCGGCCCTGGCGTTCGAAGGTCCTGCCGGCTCCGGTCCTCGGGCACTGACCCGCACCGCTCGGACCCGCCAAGGTGGAGGCCTCGGGGGCTCGTGGAGGAGGACGCATGAAGCGGAACATGGGCACCACCGACCGGGGGATCCGCGCCGTCGTCGGCATCGGGGCTGCCGTCACGGCGCTGCTCACCGGAGCCGGCTCGGCCTTCGGCATCGTGCTCTGGGTGGTGTCGGTGATCATGCTGGTCACCGCTGCGGCCGGGTACTGCCCGGTCTACACCGCCCTGCGGGTGAGCTCGGTCGGGGGCCTCCACCGGGAGACCACGCGGGTCTGACCGGGCGGCGCAGGGGCGTCACCGCACTGCGGTGACGCCCCTGCGACGTCCGCGGACCGCTGGGATCAGGGCTGCAGCAGCACCTTCACCGCGCCGTCCTTCTTCTCGCGGAAGTTCGCGTAGGCCTCGGGCGCCTGCTCCAGCGGCACCCGGTGGGTGGCGAACTCGTCGACGCCGAGCGGGTCGCCGTCGACCAGCAGGGGGAGGATGTCGGGCACCCAGCGCCACACGTTGGCCTGGCCCATGCGCAGCTGGATCTGCTTGTCGAACATGCGCATGAGGGGGAGCGGGTCGGTGGCGCCGCCGTAGACGCCCGACAGCGAGATGGTGCCGCCTCGGCGGACCGCCTCGATGGCGGTGTTGAGCGCGGCCAGCCGATCGATCCCGGCGACCTGCATGACCTTCTCCATGATGGCGTCCGGCACGACCGCGCTGGCCTTCTGCGCCATGGTGGCCAGCGGGGAGCCGTGCGCCTCCATGCCGACCGCATCGATCACCGCGTCGGGGCCGCGGCCGTCGGTGAGGTCGCGCACCCGGGCGACGACCTCGGCCTGGTCGGTCGAGTCGATGACGGTGATGCCGTTGCGCCGGGCGCGGGCGAGCCGCTCGGGGACGACGTCGGAGGCGATGACCTGGCCGGCGCCCAGGTGCTTGGCGATGCGGGTGGCCATGTCACCGATGGGGCCCAGCCCGAGGACCAGGACGCTGCCGCCCTGCGGGATGCCGGCGTACTGCACGGCCTGCCAGGCGGTGGGGAGCACGTCGGAGAGGTAGACGAACCGGTCGTCCGACGGCGCGTCGGGCACCTTGATCGGCAGCGTGTTGCCGAAGGGCACCCGCAGGTACTCGGCCTGCCCGCCCGGCACCTGCCCGTAGAGCTTGGTGTAGCCGAACAGCGAGGCGCCCATCCCCTGCTCGCGGTTCTGCGTGGTCTCGCACTGGGACTGCAGGCCCTCGGCGCACATCCAGCAGGTGCCGCAGGAGATGTTGAACGGCACGACGACGCGGTCGCCGGGCTTCACGGCGGTCACGTCCCGCCCGACCTCGCGGACGATCCCCATGGGCTCGTGGCCCATCACGTCGCCGACCGTCATGAACGGCGCCATGACCTCGATGAGGTGGAGGTCGGACCCGCAGATGCCGCTGGAGGTGATCTCGACGATGACGTCGGTCTGCTCCTGGATGGTGGGGTCCGGGACGGTCTCCACCCGGACGTCTCCTCGGCCGTGCCAGGTCACTGCGCGCATAGGACTTCTCCCTCGATCGGGCATCGGAAAAGGGTCTTCTGCCCCTACGTGAGCCGGATCGCGCGACTCTCAACCATCCACGGCGCGTTGTTCACTCTGCGTTCAACTCTGCTCACGCACAGGCGATGGATCGGTGCGCGCATCGGTGATCCGGTTCACAGAACTGCAGGTCCGTACCCCGCTCTCCAGATCACGAATCCATCACGGCGTGTTTACATGGGCCCCGCTCCTCTCCCCGGGAGCCGCTGTGCAATGTCCGCCGACGGAAGTCAGGTGCATGAGCCCGCTCCACCACGACCGCCTCCCCGAGGGGGGTGCGGCACCGACCGGCACGGTCGACGCCACGCCCGCTCCGGCTCCCGCCACCGGCGGGACGCGCGAGGACAAGGCCGGGTCCGCGGTCCCGCCGCAGCGCCAGGGGAAGGCGCGCGGGACGGGGACCCGTCGGACCACCGTTCCCACCACCCGCACGCGCGGCCGCGCCACGGGGGCTGCGCCGGCCGCGGAGACCTCGCCGCGCCGCGACCGGACCGGTGGTCGCCACCGGGTCGAGGCGCCGACCCCGCTCACGACGGCGCGGGCCGCGGTCCTGAAGGTGATCGCCGCCAAGGTCGCGGCGGCGGCCGCGGAGGCGCCCGCCCGGCGCCGGCCGACGCCCTACAAGCGGTCCGCCGTCGACCTGGCCGCGCTCGCGCCGGTCACCGACGTCGCCGCGCTGGCCGAGGGCACCGCCCCCGCCCCGCAGGCCGTCGTCGTCGTCAAGGACGCCGTCGAGCAGCCCGCGCCGTCGCCGGTCCCCGGCGAGCCGGTCGTCGTCGTCCGCGACGCCGCCGTCGCGCCCGAGGCCGAGCCGGCCGAGGTCGTCGCCGCCGTGGCGGCGGGCCGCCGCGGCCGGCTGGACCGCCGCCCCCCCGCCGGGCGCCGCCGGTCCTCGCTCTACCTGGCCGCCGCCCTGATCGGCGCGCTGAGCATCAGCGGCGCATCGGTGAGCGGCGCGACGGAGGTGGCGACCGAGACCGCCGGCCACTCGATCAGCGTCGCCGAGCAGCTCGGCATCGACGCCTCCTCCGCGGCGCCGAAGGTCGACGCGGACGACACCGAGCGCCTGCGCGAGGTCGTCGCCAGCCGCAACGCCCGCGACGCCGACCGCACGGCCGCCGCGGACGTCCAGGCCGAGGCCGACCGGGTCGCCCAGGAGGAGGCCGACCGTGCCGCCGCCGAGGCGGCGCGCCCCAAGGCGGTGCTCCCGGTCCAGGGCGGGCGGCTCACCAGCGGCTTCGGCCAGCGCTGGGGCACCCTCCACGGGGGCATCGACCTGGCCGCGCCGATGCGCACGCCGGAGTACGCGGCGGCCGACGGCGTCGTCCTCGAGGCCGGCCCCGCCAGCGGCTACGGGCTCGTCGTGTACATCCAGCACGGCGACGGCGACGTCACCGTGTACGGCCACATGGACGAGATCCTCGTGACCCCGGGCCAGGTGGTGCGCGCCGGCGACACCATCGCGCTGCTGGGCAACCGCGGCCAGTCGACCGGCCCGCACCTGCACTTCGAGGTGCGCGTCGGCGGCATCGACGGCGAGCGGATCGACCCCCTGCCGTGGCTGCGGGAGCGCGGCGTCCAGATCTGACGCCGCACCGACCACGACGCCGCCCCCCGCCGGAGCAGTTCCGGCGGGGGGCGGCGTCGCGCGTGGGGCGGGTCGCGGCCGCCGCCGGCCGGGGCGGCGGTGCGCAGTGGGACAGTGGAGGCGCACGACCGGCCGGCAGGAGGAGATCGCGGTGGAGCACGGGCACCACTCGGGGATGTGGGTCCCGGACGAGCCGCCCACCTGGGGGCGGATGCTCCTCCCGCACCTGGACGCCTGGTCGGTGCTGGCCGTCCTCAGCATCGTCGGGCTGGTCGTCTACCTGGCCGCGGTCGTGCGCCTGCGGCGCACCGGGGTCTCCTGGCCGTGGTGGCGGACGCTGGCCTGGGCGGGTGGCACCGCGTCGCTCTTCGCCGTGACCGGTACCTGGTTCAACGGCTACAGCATGGTGCTCTTCAGCGTCCACATGACCCAGCACATGGTGCTGTCGCTGATCACCCCGCTGCTCCTGCTGCTCGGCGCGCCCGTGACGTTGGCGCTGCGCACGCTGCCGCGCGGCCGCGGCCCGGCGGGCGCCCCCCGGGCGCTGCTGCTCGAGGCGTTGCACAGCCGGTTCGCCCGCGCCGTGGCCCACCCGCTGTTCACGGTCCCGCTGTTCCTCGCGAGCCTCTACGGCGTCTACTTCACCCCGCTGTTCGACGCCCTCATGTCCAACCCGGCCGGGCACCAGTTCATGCTGGCGCACTTCGTGGTCACCGGTTTGCTGTTCTTCGGCCCGATCGTCGCCCAGGACCCCTGGCCGCGGACGCTCAGCCACCCGGGCCGCATGCTCGAGCTGTTCCTGCCCGTCCCGTTCCACGCCTTCTTCGGCGTCGCGATCATGATGGCCGGTTCGCTCGTCGTCGACTCCTTCGCCGAACCCCCGGCCGGGTGGGGCGTCGACCCGCTGGCCGACCAGGCCGTGGCCGGGGGCATCGTGTGGGCCTTCGGCGAGCTGCCCACCGTGCTGGTGCTGTCCGTCGTGTTCTTCTCCTGGGCCCGGTCGGACGAGCGGCGGGCGCGGACCCTCGACCGCGCGGCCGACCGCGACGGCGACACCGAGCTCACGGCGTACAACGCCCGGCTGCGCGCTCTCGCGGAGCGCCAGCGGGCCTGATCCGCCCCCGAACGCACCGGGCGCCCCTCCCGTCGTGGGGAGAGGCGCCCGGGGTGCCTTCTCAGCCGACGTGGACGACGGCGTCGCCCTCGGCCGGCAGGTCCTCCTTGGTCGCCTTGATGAGCACCGCGGCGACGAGCGCGCCCAGCACCAGCAGCGCGGCCGCCCAGGTGAACGCCGTGGTGTAGCCCTCGACCTGCGCGGCCAGGCCGACGGCCGGGTCCCGCGGGTCGGCCCCGGAGGTGAGCGCGTCGGCGGTGTAGGTGCTGATCGCCGCCACCGAGAGCGAGGCGAGGACGGCGGTGCCGATGGAGGCGCCCACCTGCTGCGTGGCGTTCAGCATGGCGCTGGCCGCGCCGGCGTCGTGCTGCCCGGCGCCCACCAGTGCGAGGTTGGACAGCGGCACGAAGGTGAAGCCGAGGCCCAGGCCCAAGAGCAGCTGGCCCGGGAAGGGCAGCGTCCAGAACCCGGTGTCCAGCCCCACGAGCGACAGCGTGAACAGCCCGGCCGCGGCCAGGAAGCCACCGAGCACCATGAGCGGCTTCGGCCCGACCCGCGGGAGCAGCGCGCTGGAGGCGCCGGCCGAGACGAAGACGCCGAGCGTGGTCGGCAGCGAGGCCAGCCCGGCCATGACCGGCTCGTAGCCGAGCACCTGCTGGAAGTACAGGCTCAGGAAGAAGAAGGCCCCGATGAGCCCCGCCCCGACCAGGGTGGAGGTGAGGTAGGCCCCGCCGCGGTTGCGGTCGAGCACGATGCGCATCGGCAGCAGCGGGTTGCGGGTGCGCAGCTCCAGCAGCACGAACAGCGCCACCAGCAGCAGCCCGCCGACGATGAAGACCCAGGCGAGCCCGTCGGTCCAGCCGCTCTCAGGCGTGACCAGCGCGGGCGCGCCCTGCGCCGCGGCCTGCGCGTTCGCCGCAGCCGCCTCGGCCGCGTTGGTCTGCGAGGCCTCGGCGACCCGGGTGAACCCGTAGACGACGGCGCCGAGGCCCAGGGTGACCAGCACCGCGCCGGGGATGTCGTAGCTCGTGTCCCCGGGGGCCTTGCTCTCCGGGACGATCGGGACCGCCAGCACGATCGCGAGCAGGGCCACCGGCAGGTTCACCCAGAAGCACCAGCGCCAGTCGGCGTACTCGGTCAGCACGCCGCCCAGCAGCAGGCCGACGGCGGAGCCACCGCCGGCGATGGCGCCGTAGACGCCGAAGGCCTTGGCCCGCTCCTTGGGGTCGGTGAACAGCACGGTCAGCAGGGCGAGCGACGCCGGGGCCAGCAGCGCGCCGAAGACGCCCTGGAGCGCGCGGGCGCCGAACAGCATCGCCTCGTTCTGGGCGATGCCGCCGAGCGCGGAGGCGACGGCGAAGCCGGCCGCGCCGACCAGGTAGGTGCGCTTGCGGCCCCAGAAGTCGGCGATGCGGCCCCCCAGCAGCAGGAAGCCGCCGAAGGTGAGCGTGTAGGCGGTGACGATCCACTGCTGGCTGGCGGCGCTGATGCCCAGGTCGGCGGTGACGGCGGGCAGCGCGATGTTGACGATCGTGGCGTCGAGGATGACCAGCAGGACGGTCATGGCGATGACGCCCAGGGCCAGCCAGCGCTTCTCGTAGGGCTCGTCGGCGGCGGTCGGCGCGCCGCCCGCGGCAGGGGAGGGGAAGGGTTCGGTCACGGGAGGTCCTCGGGTCGTGCGGAACGGGCCGGATCGCCGGCCGGGAGAGAACGTAGCGGCCTGCAACCATGTCGTCGTGCCTGTTTCGCTGGTGTTCACCGCAGATACGCACGTCCCCAAGCGCGCGCGTGAGCTACCTCATGCGCTGTGGGCGGCGATCGACGCCGCGGACGTGGTCGTGCACGCCGGCGACTGGGTCGACGTCGCGCTGCTCGACGCGCTGGAGCAGCGGGCGGCGCGCCTGGTCGCGGTGCACGGCAACAACGACCACGGGCCGCTGCGGGACCGGCTGCCCGAGGTCGCCCGCGCCGAGATCGGGGGCGTCCGGTTGGCCGTCGTCCACGAGACGGGGCAGGCGGCGGGGCGGGAGGCCCGGTGCGCGGCCCGCTTCCCCGACGCCGACGTCCTGGTGTTCGGGCACAGCCACATCCCCTGGGACACCACGGCCGCCTCCGGCCTGCGGCTGGTCAACCCGGGGTCGCCGACGGACCGCCGCCGCCAGCCGCACGGGACGTTCGTCACCGCCGTGGCCGCCGACGGCCGGCTGCGCGACGTGACCTTCCACCCGGTGCCCCCGCGCCGGTGAGCACCCCACCGCTGGACCCGCGCGCGGTCGGGCTGCTCGCCTGCCCCGTGTGCACGGCACCCTTCGCCGTCGAGGGGGGCGGCGCCGGGCTGCGCTGCGCCACGGGTCACGCCGTCGACCGGGCGCGGCAGGGGCACCTGACCCTGCTGCCCCCGGGGCGCCGCCCGCCGACCGGCGACTCGGCCGCGATGGTCGCCGACCGGGTGGCGTTCCTCTCCGCCGGCCACTACGACGGCGTGACGGCGGCGCTGGCAGCGGCGGTCCTGCCCGGGGAGCCGGCCACGGTGCTCGACCTCGGCGGCGGCACCGGGCACCACCTGGCCCGCCTGCTCGACGCGCTCCCGGGGGCGGCCGGTGTGGTGCTGGACGCCTCGCGCTACGCGGCCCGCCGCGCCGCCAAGGCGCACCCGCGTGCGGTGGCGGTGGTCGCGGACACCTGGGCCCGCCTGCCGGTGCGCGACGCCGTGGTGGACCGGGCGCTGGTCGTCTTCGCCCCGCGCAACGGCCCCGAGATCGCCCGGGTGCTGCGCCCGGACGGGCGGCTGGTCGTGGCCACACCCGGCCGGGACCACCTGACCGAGCTCGTCGCGCCGCTGGGCCTGCTGCGCGTGGACCCGGGCAAGGCGGAACGGCTCAGCGCCACCCTGGAGCCGCACCTGGCGCGCGCGGGCGCCGAGCGGCTCCGCCGGACCCTGCTCCTGGACCACGCGGCGGTCACCACGCTGGTGGGCATGGGGCCGCACGCCCGGCACCTGGCACCGGACGCGCTGGCGGCCTCGGTGGCCCGGCTGCCGGCCACCGTGCCGGTCACGATCTCGGTCGAGGTGGCCACCTACCTGCGCGGACGGTGATCGCCCGGCGCGCCTCGCCTGCCGGACCTGAGCGGCCGGGTGGCACGGTCTAAGCTGCCGACCGTGACGATTGCACCGGCGCCCATCGTGAGCCGGCCCAGCCCGGCTCACGTGGTCGAAAAGGGCTCGCGGCTCTCCAACCTGCTGCGGACCACCGACCACAAGACCATCGGTCTGATGTACATGGCCACCTCGTTCGCGTTCTTCATCGGCGGTGGCATCATGGCGCTGCTGATGCGCGGTGAGCTGGCGCGGCCGGGGCTGCAGTTCCTGTCTCCCGAGCAGTACAACCAGCTGGTCACCATGCACGGCACGGTGATGCTGCTGATGTTCGCGACGCCGCTGTTCTTCGCGTTCTCGAACCTCATCATGCCGCTGCAGATCGGGGCGCCGGACGTCGCGTTCCCGCGGCTGAACGCCTTCTCGTACTGGCTGTTCCTCTTCGGCAGCCTGATCGTCGTCGGCGGTTTCCTGACGCCGGGTGGCGCGGCGGACTTCGGCTGGTACGCCTACGCGCCGCTGTCCAACGTCGTCCACTCGCCGGGCCCGGGCGCGAACATGTGGTTCGCCGGTCTGGCGGTCAGCGGTCTGGGCACCATCCTCGGCGCGGTCAACTTCATCACCACGATCGTCTGCCTCCGGGCGCCGGGTCTGACGCTGTTCCGGATGCCGATCTTCACCTGGAACACGCTCGTCACCAGCGTGCTGGTCCTCTTCGCGTTCCCGATCCTGACCGCCGCCATCGCGGCGATGCTGGCCGACCGCAACCTCGGCTCCCTCGTCTACTCGGACGAGAACGGCGGCCCGATGCTGTGGCAGCACCTGTTCTGGTTCTTCGGGCACCCCGAGGTCTACATCATCGCGCTGCCGTTCTTCGGCATCGTCACCGAGGTCATCCCGGTCTTCGCCCGCAAGCCGCTGTTCGGCTACAAGGGCATGGTCTTCGCGACCATCGCGATCGGCGCGCTCTCCCTCGCCGTCTGGGCGCACCACATGTACGCCACCGGCGCGGTGCTCCTGCCGTTCTTCGCCTTCCTGACCTACCTGATCGCGGTGCCGACCGGGATCAAGTTCTTCAACTGGATCGGCACCATGTGGCGGGGTCAGATGACCTTCGAGACGCCGATGCTGTTCTCGATCGGCTTCATGATCACCTTCCTCCTGGGTGGTCTGACCGGCGTCCTCCTCGCCAGCCCGCCGCTGGACTGGCACGTCAACGACAGCTACTTCGTCGTCGCCCACTTCCACTACGTCGTCTTCGGCACCGTCGTGTTCGCTGCCTACGCCGGCATCTACTTCTGGTTCCCCAAGATGTGCGGCCGGATGATGGACGAGCGGCTGGGCAAGCTGCAGTTCTGGCTCACCTTCATCGGGTTCCACGGCACGTTCCTGGTGCAGCACTGGCTGGGCAACGAGGGCATGCCGCGCCGGTACGTGGACTACCTGGAGACCGACACCTTCACCGTGCTGAACACGGTCTCCACGATCGGGTCGTTCATCCTCGGCGCCTCGGTGATCCCGTTCATCTACAACGTGGTCAAGTCGTGGAAGTACGGCGAGCTCGCGCTGCGGGACGACCCGTGGGGCCACGGCAACAGCCTGGAGTGGGCGACGTCGTCCCCGCCGCCGCGGCACAACTTCGTGGAGATCCCCCGGATCCGCTCGGAGCGCCCGGCGTTCGAGGCGCACTACCCGCACCTCATCGAGCGGCTGCAGGCCGAGGCCCACGTCGGCAAGCGGCACGAGCCCTACGGCGGCGTCAGCGAGGTGCTCGAGGGCACGGGCCCGCGCCAGGGCCCGAAGGACCCCGACCCGACCTGACGCAGGACCAGCACGTCACCGACGCCCCGTCGGCCTCCGGGCCGGCGGGGCGTCGGCGTCGCTGCCGCACGCGGGGCAGGGGCCGGGCCGGGGCCGCCACGGCCGTGCGGCACGATGACCGCGTGCCGCACGAGCCGACGCCCGACCTGCTGCCGGCCCCCGACGCCATCGCGCCGCGGGCCCTGCTCACCGTCACCGGGGCGGACCGGCCGGGGGTGACCGCCCGCCTGTTCGCCGCGCTGGCACCGCGCGGGGACGGGCGCCCGCCGGTCGAGGTCCTCGACGTCGAGCAGGTCGTGGTGCACGGGCACCTGGTGCTGGGCGTGGTGGTCGGCGCGCTGGTGACCGGCGGCCGGCCGGTGACCGGGGAGGCGGAGCTGCTGGACCACCTGCGGTCCGTGGCCGACGACGTCGAGGGCGCCCTCGGCGTCCGCGTGGCGGTCGAGTCGGCCAGCGGCCCCGACGCGCCGGCCGCCGGCGGGCGCCCGCACCACGTCATCGTGCTGGGGCGGCCGGTGCCTCCCGAGGCGGTGGCCGGCGCCGCGCAGGCGGTCACCGGGGTCGGTGGCAACATCGACGCCATCCGGCGGCTCTCCGACGTCCCGGTCACCAGCTTCGAGCTCACCGTCTCCGGCGCGGAGGCCACCGCCCTGCGCGCCGCCCTCGCCTCGGTGGCGGCCGAGACGGGCGCCGACATCGCCGTCGAGCAGGTCGGCATCGCCCGGCGCAGCAAGCGCCTGATCGTCCTGGACGTCGACTCCACCCTGGTGCGCGGCGAGGTCATCGACGAGCTGGCCGCGCGCGCGGGGCGGGCGGCGGAGGTCGCCCGCATCACCGCGGCGGCGATGAACGGCGAGCTCGACTTCGCCGAGTCGCTGCGGGCGCGGGTCGCCGTGCTGGCCGGGCTGCCCGAGACGGTGCTCGACGAGGTCCGCGAGCACCTGGTGCTCACCCCGGGCGCGCGCACCCTCATCCGCACGCTGCAGCGGCTGGGGTTCCGCTGCGGCATCGTCAGCGGCGGCTTCACCCAGATCACCGGCCCGCTGGCCGAGAGCCTCGGGCTGGACTTCGCCGCGGCGAACACCCTCGAGGTGCGGGACGGGCGGCTGACCGGCGGGCTGGTCGGGGAGATCGTCGACCGGCCCGGGAAGGCGCGGGCGCTGGTCCGCTTCGCCGAGCAGTACGGCATCCCGCTGGACCAGACGGTGGCCGTCGGCGACGGGGCCAACGACCTCGACATGCTCAGCACCGCGGGGCTGGGGATCGCGTTCAACGCCAAGCCGTTCGTGCGCGAGCAGGCGCACACGGCGCTGAACCAGCCCCACCTCGACGCCGTCCTGCAGGTGCTCGGCTTCACCCGTGACGAGGTCCTCGACGCCGTCTGACCACCCGCCCCGCTGCTCGGCGATGACCAGGTGACCTGATCGTCGGGCGTCCTCCCTCGGCGTCGGCGGTGGGGGAGGACGGCGCCGCGGCTCCGCTCAGCCCTGGTGGACGGCGCCCTCCAGCTGCACCCCCGCCGTGCGCAGCTGGTCGAGAGCGGCGCTCACCGTGCCCTCGGAGACACCCGCGGTGAGGGGCAGCAGCACCCGCGTGCGGAACCCGGCCGCGACGGCGTCCAGCGCGGTGGCCCGCACGCAGTGGTCGGTGGCGATGCCGACGACGTCGACGGCGTCCACCCCGCGCCCGCGCAGCCAGTCGGCCAGCCCGACCCCGTCGGACACCCCCTCGAACCCCGAGTAGGCGGCGGCGTACTCGCCCTTGTCGAACACCGCCTCGAGCGTGCCGCGGTCCAGCGCCGGGTGCAGCTCCACCCCGCCGGTGCCGACGACGCAGTGGGCGGGCCAGGTCTCGAGGAAGTCCGGCGTCTCGGCGAAGTGCGACCCGGGGTCGACGTGGTGGTCGCGGGTGGCGACGACGTGGTCGTAGCCCGCCGTCCGGACGTGCTCGGTGATCGCCGCCGCCACCGCGGCACCACCGGCGACGGCCAGGCTGCCGCCCTCGCAGAAGTCGTTCTGCACGTCCACGACGATCAGTGCGCGCGTCATCCCTGCAGTGTGCCCCGCGACGGGCTGGTCGCTCACGCGGTGAGCGTCTCCAGGACCGGTTCGCCGCGGGAGAGCGCCCACGCCTCGGCGGGCAGCGCCTCCCGCACCCGCGCGTGGTGCTCGCGGGCGCGCCGCAGCGCCTCGGGCGGGGCGACGTCGTCGCACACGGCGCCGTCGCGCACCAGCGGGACCACCAGGTCGCGGTCGCCCGCCCGTGGCCCGACCGGCGCGCTGCTGACCACCTCGGCCGTGGCGGTGCCGTCGTCGCCGTGCCGCCGGACGGCGTGCTTGCGCCCGCCCACGGAGTTCTTGCCCTCGGAACGCTTGGCCACGGGGACGCCGTCCCGCTCCACCAGCTTGTAGACCATCCCGGCCGTGGGCGCCCCGGAGCCGGTGACCAGCGAGGTGCCCACCCCGTAGCCGTCGACCGGGGCGGCCATGAGGCCCGCGATGGCGTACTCGTCGAGGTCGCTGGTGACGATCACGCGGGTGCCGGTGGCGCCGAGCTCGTCGAGGAGCTCCCGGGCGCGGGTGGCCAGGGTCGGCAGATCGCCGGAGTCCAGCCGGATGGCGCCCAGCTCGGGCCCGGCCACCTCGATCGCCGTCCGGATGCCCTGCTCGACGTCGTAGGTGTCGACGAGCAGCGTGGTGCCCGTGCCGAGGGTGTCGACCTGCGCGCGGAAGGCCGCGCGCTCGTCGTCGTGGAGCAGCGTGAAGGCGTGCGCGCTGGTGCCGGTCGTCGGGACGCCGTAGCGCCGGCCGGCCTCCAGGTTGGAGCTCGCCGCGAACCCGACGAGGTGTGCGGCACGCGCGGCGGCCACGGCGGCCAGTTCGTGGGTGCGCCGCGAGCCCATCTCGATGCAGGGGCGCTCGCAGGCGGCGGCCACCATGCGCGCCGCCGCCGAGGCGATCGCCGAGTCGTGGTTGAGCACGGAGAGGGCGAGGGTCTCCAGCAGCACGCCCTCGCCGAAGGGGGCGCGCACGGTGAGCACCGGGGAGCCGGGGAAGAACAGCTCGCCCTCGGCGTAGCCGTCGACGTCGCCGCTGAACCGGAAGTCGGCGAGCCAGTCGAGCAGCCGCCGGTCGGTCAGGCCCTGGTCGCGCAGGGTCGCCAGCTCCTCGTCGCCGAAGCGGAAGTGCGGCAGGGCCTCGAGCAGCCGGCCGGTGCCCGCGAGCACCCCGTAGCGGCGGCCGTGCGGCAGGCGGCGGGCGAACACCTCGAAGACGCAGTCCCGCCCGGCCGTGCCGTCGGCGAGCGCGGCGGCGAGCATGGTCAGCTCGTAGCGGTCGGTGAGCAGCGCGGGAGCCGTCGGCATGGCTCCGGAGCGTAGGCGGAGCCCGATCGGCGGGCCGGGCGACGTCCTAAGCTGGGACCGTGGCCGGACCGCTCGCCCCGACCCGGGCCCCCGAGACGACCGTCGAGGAGCACGGCGACCTCGACCGTCCGTGGGTGACCATCGTGTGGAACGACCCGGTCAACCTGATGACCTACGTGACGTTCGTGCTGCAGGAGCTGTTCGGCTACGACGAGCCGACCGCCACCACGCTGATGCTGCAGGTGCACCACGAGGGGAAGGCGATCGTCAGCTCCGGCCCGCGCGAGCGCATGGAGCACGACACCAGCCGGCTGCACGCCTACGGGCTGTGGGCCAGCTACCAGAGGGACTCGTGAAGCCGTTCCGCGCAGCCCGCGGCGGGCAGCTGGTCGCCCGGCTGGACCGGGCGGAGGCCGGCATCGTGGGGCTGCTGCTGGACCAGTTGGAGCAGCTGCTGGCCGCCGACCGCGCCGACAGCAGCGGGGACCCGGTGATCGAGCGGCTGTTCCCGGCCGGGCACCGCAGCGACCCGGCGCTGGCCGAGGACTACCGCGGGCTCACCGAGCAGGCGCTGCGCGGCGGCAAGGCCGACGACCTCGCGACGGTGCGCGCCACGCTGCCGGCCGACGGGGGAGAGGTGCGCCTGGACGCGGACCAGGCCGGCGCCTGGCTGCGCACGAGCAACGACCTGCGGCTGGCGCTCGGCACCCGGCTGGACATCGGCGAGGACACCGAGCCGCCGGAGGAGATCGTGGACGAGGGCGACCACCAGCTCGCCGTCTACTACTGGCTCACCGCGCTGCAGGGGTCGCTCGTCGACGCGCTCGTCGCGGGTCGCGCCGGCCGAAGGTGAGCAGCACCAGGGCGGCGAGCAGCAGGGCGAGGACGAAGAGCACGTAGACCATGCCGTGCAGCTCCACCTCGGCCAGCGCCGCGCCGACGGTCGAGACCAGCACCAGGGCCGAGGTGGCGAGCAGCAGGAGCAGGAGCACCGCGCGCACGACCACGATGACCACGACGGGGCCGCGGTCGCCCGGGTGGACCGCGCTGTAGCCGCGGTGCCGGAACAGCCCCCGCAGACCCATCACGAGCGCCGGCAGGGCCAGCAGCACGACGCCGGCGGTCAGGAGCAGCGGGACCCACACGACGCCGACCGTATCGGTCCCGGCTCGTCTCCCCGCGGCCGCCCGGCGGCCACCTGCCGGTCACCCGGCCGTGCCGTTCCGGGGGCGACCGGGGAGCGGCCCCGCGGGCACGCCTAGACTGGCGTCGTGCTGCGCATCGACCGCGCGACCTACGACGCCATCGTGGCCCACGCCCGGAAGGACCACCCGGACGAGGCCTGCGGCGTCGTCGCCGGACCGGAGGGGACCGAGCGTCCCGAGCGCTTCGTGCCGATGCTGAACGCGGCGCGGTCGCCGACGTTCTACGAGTTCGACAGCGCCGACCTGCTGGCGCTGTACCGCGAGATGGACGACCGCGACGAGTGGCCGGTCGTCGTCTACCACTCGCACACCGCCACCGAGGCCTACCCCTCGCGCACCGACATCGGCTACGCGTCGGGGCCGGCGGCCGACCCCCGCACCCACTACGTGCTGGTGTCCACCCGGCACCACGGCCCCGAGACCGGGCTGGCCGGCGACGACGTCGAGTTCCGCAGCTACCGCATCGTCGACGGGGAGGTGTCGGAGGAGGAGGTCGAGATCGTCGAGTCCTACCTGTTCGGGCACTCGCCGACGACCGTCGTCTACGACTGAACGTGTGACTGCCGCCGCCGCCCGGAATCGGCGGCGGTCACCGGGCGTTGCCCGCACAGACGCACCACGGCTGCAGAGCAGCACCGCGACATCCCCCACGTACCGAGGAGAAGCACGCCATGGCCATCGAGGTCCGGATCCCGACCATCCTGCGCACCCACACCGGCGGCAGCAAGACCGTCGAGGGCAGCGGGAGCACCCTGGGGGCGCTCATCGACGACCTCGACAGCAAGCACTCGGGTCTCAAGGACCGCCTCGTGACCGAGGAGGGCAAGCTGCACCGCTTCGTCAACGTCTACGTCAACGACGAGGACGTCCGCTTCACCGGTGCCCTGGACACCGAGGTCAAGGACGGCGACTCGGTCACCATCCTCCCGGCGGTCGCGGGCGGCTGCTGAGCGGCACCCCGCTCCCGCCCCTCGTCCCCGTCCCGGAAGAGCTCACCCGATGGCCCGCTTCGCCTCCCTCGTCGACTCCCTCGGCGGCACCCCGCTCGTCGGGCTGCCCAACCTCTCGCCGACCCCCGACGTGCGGCTGTGGGCCAAGCTCGAGGACCACAACCCCACGGGCTCCATCAAGGACCGCGCCGCGATCAAGATGATCGAGGCGGCCGAGAAGGAGGGGCTGCTGCGCCCGGGCTCGACCATCCTGGAGCCGACCAGCGGCAACACCGGCATCTCGCTGGCCATGGTGGCCCGGCAGCGTGGCTACCGGCTGGTCTGCGTCATGCCGGAGAACACCTCGGTGGAGCGCCGGCAGCTGCTCGAGATGTACGGGGCGCAGATCATCTCCTCGCCCGCCGCGGGCGGCTCCAACCAGGCCGTCGCCGTGGCCAAGGAGCTCGCCGCCCAGCACGACGACTGGGTGATGCTCTACCAGTACGGCAACCCGGCGAACGCGCAGGCGCACTACGAGGGGACGGCGCCGGAGATCCTGGCCGACCTGCCCTCGATCACCCACTTCGTCGCCGGGCTGGGCACGACCGGCACGCTCATGGGCTGCTCCCGGTACTTCCGCGAGCACAAGCCGGGGGTGCAGGTGATCGCCGCCGAGCCCCGGTACGGCGAGCTGGTCTACGGCCTGCGCAACATCGACGAGGGCTTCATCCCCGAGCTCTACGACGCCGAGCTGCTGGACTCGCGGTTCTCCGTGGGCCCCGCCGACGCCATCCACCGCACCCGCCAGCTGGTCGAGCGCGAGGGCATCTTCGCCGGCATCTCCACCGGCGCGATCCTGCACGCGGCCCTGGGCATCGCCGACAAGGAGGTGGCGGCCGGGCGCCGGGCCGACATCTGCTTCGTCGTCTGCGACGGCGGCTGGAAGTACCTCTCCACCGGCGCCTACGCCGGCACGCTGGAGGAGGCGACCTCCGCGCTGGAGGGCCAGCTCTGGGCGTGAGCCACCGGCACGCCGGGTGCCTCAGGGCCGGATGACCGGGCCCACCGCGGCGGCGGTGCCGTCGCCGCCGGGCCGGGCGTCCTTGAGCTCCACGAAGAGGACGTGGGTGTCGGTCTCCCCGATGTTGTGACCGGCGTGCTGCTGGGCGGGGAGCCAGCCGGTGGTGCCCGCCGCGAGCTCGACGTCCCTGGTCCGCCCGTCCGGGCCGACCAGGCGCCGGCGGAAGCTGCTCAGCGTGTGCATGACGCTGTCGGGGTGGGCGTGGGGCGTGGTCCGGTCACCCGGGTGGTCGCGGTACTCGAGCACCCGCACCCGGTCGTTCTCGAACACGACGGCGTAGTGGGTCGGGTTCGTGGTGACGGGGTCGAGCTCCACGGCGGACCTCCGGCTGGAAGGCGGTGAGGGCCGGTAGGAGTCTGGCAGCCCGGCGCCGGCGGCGGCAGGGGCTGCTGCACGCCGCCCCGCCACGGGGCGGCGCGACCGTCGGTGGCGGGAGCTAGCCTGTCCGGCGACATGGGGACGCAGCCAGGAGCCGACGCACCGATCGGCATCTTCGACTCGGGTGTCGGTGGGCTCACCGTCGCCCGCGCCGTGCTGGACCAGCTGCCCGGCGAGGCGGTCCGCTACATCGGCGACACCGCGAACGGCCCGTACGGCCCGCTGCCGATCGCCGAGGTCCGCCGGCACTCCCTGGCGGTGATGGACGAGCTGGTCGCCAGCGGCGTGAAGATGCTCGTCGTCGCCTGCAACTCCGCGAGCGCCGCCTCGCTGCGCGACGCGCGGGAGCGCTACGACGTGCCGGTGGTCGAGGTGGTGCTGCCCGCGGTCCGCCGGGCGATCGCCGCCACCCGCAACGGCCGGATCGGCGTCATCGGCACCCAGGCCACCGTCACCAGCGGCGCGTACGACGACGCGTTCGCCGCGGCCCCACAGGTCACGGTGACCTCCGCGGCCTGCCCCAGCTTCGTCGACTTCGTCGAGCGCGGGATCACCAGCGGCCGGCAGCTGCTGGGCCTGGCGCAGTCCTACCTCGACCCCCTGATGGCGGCCGGCGTCGACACCGTCGTCCTCGGGTGCACGCACTACCCGCTGCTGACCGGGGTGCTGTCGGTGGTGCTCGGCGACGGCGTCACGCTGGTCTCCAGCGCCGAGGAGACCGCCAAGGACGTCTACCGGGTGCTCACCCGCGCCGACCTGCTCCGCGACCCCGGCGCCGCGCCGCCGCGGCACGCCTTCCTCGCCACCGGCGACCCCGAGCCGTTCGCCCGCCTCGGCCGTCGCTTCCTCGGGCCGGAGGTCGGCGCCGTGCTCGCCGCCGGACGGGCGGGCGCCGCGTGAAGCTGACCGTCGTGGGGTGCTGCGGCAGCGGCCCGGGCCCCGACTCGCCCGCGTCCTGCTACCTCGTGGAGCACGACGGTTTCCGGCTCGTCGTCGACCTGGGCAACGGCTCCTTCGGCGCGCTGCAGCGGTTCGCGGACCCGGCGTCGGTGGACGCGGTGTTCCTCTCGCACCTGCACGCCGACCACTGCCTCGACGTCGCCCCGTTCGTCGTCTGGCACCGGTACTCCGGTCGTGCCCGCGGCCCGCTCGTGCCGCTGTACGCGCCGGTCGGGGCCGAACGGCGGCTCGCGCTGGCCTACGACCTGGACGGCGACGGTCTCACCGACGTCTTCGACTTCGTCCCCGTGGGCCCCGGCGGCTTCCGCCTCGGCCCCTTCGACGTCGAGCTGGCCCGCACGGCGCACCCGGTGGAGACCTACGCCATCCGGCTCACCGCGGGCGGCCGGTCGCTCGTCTACACCGGTGACACCGGCCCCTGCGACCGGGTGGTCGAGCTGGCCCGCGGCGCCGATGTGCTGCTGGCCGAGGCGGCCCACCCGGACGCCGTGCCCGACCAGCCCCCGGGCCTGCACCTCACCGGGCGGCAGGCCGCGCAGCACGCCACCGAGGCAGGGGTCGGGCGGCTGCTGCTCACCCACATCCCCGCCTGGGTGGACCACATCGGCCAGCTGTTCGCCGCCAGCTCGGTGTTCAGCGAGACCGAGCTGGTCAGCCCCGGAGCCGTGTACGAGATCTGAGCCGCTTGCCGGATGGCCGCGATGGGGGAACGGTGACCCCCGTGGACGAGCGGGACGGCGTGCCGCTGAGCAGCCTCGACTCGCCGCTCGGTGACGGGCTCGAGGTCACCAAGCGGGCCCTCGTCGACCACCTCGACGCCGTCGCCGACCGGATGGTGCCGCTGCTGGCCGGCCGGCCGCTGTCGGTGGTGCGGGTGCGGCCGGGCCAGGCGCCGTTCATGCAGCGCAACGTGAGCAGGGGCGCCCCCGCCTGGGTGCGGACCGTGCCCGTGTGGGCCGAGTCGGCGCGCCGCGAGGTGCACCAGGTGCTCTGCGACGACCGGCGCACCCTGCTGTGGCTGGCCAACCAGCGCGCGGTCGAGTTCCACGTCCCGTTCCTCCCGGCCGGGGCGCGCGAGCCCACCGGACTGGTGCTCGACCTCGACCCGCCCGACGGGGCCGACTTCTCCGCGGTCGTCGACGTCGCGCGGCTCGCCCGCCGGGCGCTGGCCGGTGCCGGGCTCGCCGGCGCGGTGAAGACCAGCGGTTCCTCCGGGTTGCACGTCGTCGTCCCCGTGCGCGGCGCACCGGTCGAGGACGTCGCGGCGGCGACGCGGGCGCTGGCGCAGCGGACGGCGCAGCTGGACCCCGCGATCGCGACGACGGCGTTCCTGAAGGAGGAGCGGGAGGGCCGGGTGTTCGTGGACTCCACCCGGTCGGGCACCGGCACCGTCGTCGCCGCCTACAGCCCGCGGGTGCGGCCGGGGCTGCCGGTGTCGGCTCCCGTGGACTGGGCCGACCTCGACACGGTGCGGCCGGGCGATGCCACCGTCACGACGTCCTCCGCGCTGCCCGACTGGGCCGCACTGCTGCCGGAGCCCCAGTCGCTCCCGGCCGACCTCGTCGCCGAGGGCCACACGATCCCGGTCGCCCGGGTGCAGGCCATGCACGAGGGGAAGCGGCGGGCGCGGGCCCGCCGCGCGGCCGAGGGTGGCTGACGGGCACTCCGTGCCGGTGTGATCTCCCGGTAGGTGCTGGTACGGGGCGGGTTCCGGCGACGTCGGGCCCGTCCCTGCTGCCCTACGCTGCCACCCGTGACCGGCGCCCCCGAGGAGATCGTGCGCCACGCGGCGCGGACCCTGATGGCCGGCCGCCGGCTGGACACCGGCACCCTGGCGACCGAGCTGGGCATCTCGCGGGCGACGCTCTTCCGCCGGGCCGGCAACCGCGACGCGATCCTCGGCGACGCGCTGGCCTTCCTCGGTCGGCGCACGCTGGCCGCCATCGAGCGCGAGCACGACGCCCGGTGGGCGGAGGGCGGCCCGGCCGACCGGCTGCGCTCGCTGGCCGTGAGCGAGGACTTCCGCTATGCCCTCAGCGCCGCCGGCCCCGTCCGCCGGCTGCTCGCCGAGGAACCGGCGACCGCGATCCGGGTGCTCACCGACCCCCAGGGCAGGGTCCAGCCCCGGGTCGTCGAGGCCTACACCGAGCTGTTCCAGCGCGACGTCGACGAGCACGGCCTGGTGCCGAAGATCCCGGTGCCGCTGCTCGCCCTGGCGGTCGTCCGGCTGGGGGAGTCCTTCCTCTACTCCGAGGTGCTGGCCGCGCGGGCGCCGGACCTCGAGGCGGCGACGACGGTCATCGACGCCCTCGTCCGCAGCGTCTTCGGCATCGACGGGACGTGACCGCTCAGCGGCGCCAGTAGAGGTGGTGGACGACCCCGCTCGGGCTGGGCACCTCATCGTGGTGGAAGCGGTCCGACAGCTCGTCGGGCGAGGTCCACAGCCGCGCCCCCGAGCCCAGCTCCACGGGTGCCATCGCGACGTGCAGGGGTGTCCACGAGGCCGGCGTCGAGGAACTCCCGGACGGTGGCGGCCCCGCCGCCGAGCCGTACGTGCCGGCCGCCGGCCGCCGCCCGGGCCTGCTCCAGCACGTCGGCCGGGTCGCCCCCCACGAAGGAGAACGTCGTGTCCGAGAGGGTGAACGACGGGCGCGGGTGGTGGGTCATGACGAGGACGGGGGTGTGGAACGGCGGCTCGGCGCCCCACCAGCCCTGCCATTCGTGGTCCTGCCACGGGCCGCGCTGGGGGCCGAACTTGTTGCGGCCCATGATCTCGGCGCCGATGCCGTGCGCGAAGTCGCGGGTGAAGTAGTCGTCGAGCCCGCGGCTGCCGCCGGGCTCGCTGCGGTTCGGGAAGCTGGCGGTCGCGACGGCCCAGCCCATCAGCTCCAGCGGGTCGGCGTGGCCGAACGGCCGCTCCAGGCTCTGGCCCTCGCCGGCGGCGAAGCCGTCGCTCGAGACGGTGAGGTTCTGGACCTTCAGCAGCTGGTGCACGGTGCGCCTCCGGGACGGTCGACGACGGTTCGACCGCCCGGGCCGGGAGAACTCATCGGCGTCCCCAGGCGGCCCGATCGTCCACAGGCCGACGCGCGGGCGCACCGGGTGTCGGTGGTCGGTCGCAAGCTGTGCGGCATGACGACCGATCCCCGGACGATCGCCTGGCTCGACCAGGAGGACAGCCGGCTGGCGCAGACCATCCGCGCCCACCGGGTCGCCGTGCAGTACGTGATGCGCGGCGAGGAGGCCGGCGAACCGCCGTTCGGCTACACCGTGGGGCTGTTCGGCGTCGGGCACCCGGAGCTGGTCGTGGTCGGTGTCGGGCGCGAGGCGGCCTGCGGCGTGCTCCAGCACGTGGCCGGCCTGGTGCTCGCCGGGCGGGACCTGGTGCCCGGGGAGGTGATCGCCCACGGCGAGGCCGAGCCGCTGGTGGTCGAGGAGCTGCCCAACCCGGGCGACATCCTGTTCAGCGCCAACCGCTTCTACCAGCGCCCCGACGAGTTCTCCGTGCCCGCCTACCAGCTCTCCTGGGCCCACCGGGACGGCGGCTTCCCGTGGGACCCGGAGTACCCCTGCCCGCCGGAGTGCCAGCCCCGGCCGGGCACGTGGCGCGCCTGAGGGATCACTCCAACCCGAGGTCGCGCCGCAGCTTGGCCACGTGCCCGGTCGCCTTGACGTTGTAGGAGGCGCGCTCCACCCGGCCCTCGGCGTCGATGACGAACGTCGACCGGATCACGCCGACGACCTCCTTGCCGTACAGCTTCTTCGTGCCGTACGCGCCGTAGGACCGCATCACCTGCTTGTCCGGGTCGGAGACCAGCGTGATGCGCAGGTCCTCCTTCTCGCGGAAGCGGGCGAGCTTCTCGACCGGGTCGGGGGAGATGCCGATGATCTCCAGCCCCGCCTCGGCGAGGTCGCCGGCCGCGGCGGTGAAGTCGACGGCCTGGGTGGTGCAGCCAGGTGTCATCGCCGCCGGGTAGCAGTAGACGATGACGCGCCGGCCCCGGTAGGACGACAGCGACACCGGGGTGCCGTCGGCATCGGGCAGCGTGAAGTCCGGCGCCGGGTCGCCGGGGGCCAGGCGGACGGGGGCGGCGTCGGTCTCGCTCATGCCGCGCATCCTGCCGTGTCCCGGGGGCGAGGTCGCAAGGGGGCGTCAGCCGGGCAGGAAGGAGAAGCGCACCTGCCGCTGGTGGTTGTCGGTGTTGGTGTCCACCAGGCAGATGCGCTGCCAGGTGCCCAGCATCAGCCGGCCCTCCAGCACCGGCACGCTGGCGTGCGGCGGGACGAACGCCGGCAGCACGTGGTCCCGGCCGTGCCCGGGGCTGCCGTGCCGGTGGCGCCACCGGTCGTCGCGGGGCAGCAGCGCGTCCAGCTGGGCCAGCAGGTCGTCGTCGCTGCCCGAGCCGGTCTCCAGGATCGCCAGGCCGGCGGTCGCGTGCGGGACGAAGACGTGCAGCAGCCCGTCGCGCTCCTGCTGCACGAACTCGGCGCAGTCGTCGGTGAGGTCGACGACGACGGGGACGCCGCCGGTGCGGACGGAACGCAGCTCCGATCTCATGGCGCCGATCCTGCCCGTCACGGGCTCCGGTCGCGTGCCGGGCTCCCGGCGTCTGCGGGCGGGACGGCGCGGGCCCCCGGTGCCGGTGCCTCGGCGGCCGTGCCGGGGGCGGCCGACTCCCGGGTCAGGGCCGCGCGCAGCTGGGCGACCTCCGCCGACAGCGCCTGCAGGTCGCGCCGGGTGACCGCCTCCGACTCCTCGCCGACCTCCTGCACCCGCTCCACCAGCCAGGAGGCGAACGTCGCGGTGATCACGCCGAGCAGCGCGATGCCCGTCAGCATCAGCCCGGCGGCGACCGCGCGGCCCTGCGTGGTCACCGGGAAGCGATCGCCGTACCCGACGGTGGTCACGGTGGCGAACGACCACCACAGTGCGTCGCCGAAGGTGTCGATGTTCCCCTCGGGGCGCCCGCGTTCGGCATCCAGCACGGCGAGCGCGGCCACGAACATCAGCAGTGCCGTGCCCCCGACGACGTAGACCGCGACCCGGCCGCGCAACGAGCTCCCGGCGTGCCGGTTGAGCGCCGAGAGCAAGGTGACGAGCCGGAGGAGCCGCAACGGGCGCAGCAACGGCAGGACGATGACGGCCAGGTCGAACGGATGGCTCCGCACGAACCGGCTGCGGTGGTCGGACAACCACAGCCGGGCGACGTAGTCGATGGCGAACCAGGCCCAGGCGGCCACGGTGACCCAGGCCAGCACCGTCGGCCACGGCGTGGCGAGATCCGGGTCGATGATCGGCCAGGCGTAGGCGGTGAGGAACAGCAGCGCGGCGGTCGTCAGGATCCAGCCGGTGGTGCTCTCCCACCGTCGCCGGCGCGCATCGTCGGTGGTGGGTGCGGCCATGTCCGGCGAGGCTAGCGCGGGCGGAGGGCCCGGCTCGTCCGGAGGTCGTCGGTTGCGTTCACTACTGTCGGCGGACGTGACCCGCGCCGACGGCCGTAGCGCCGACCAGCTCCGTCCGGTGACCATCACCCGCAACTGGCTCGACCACGCCGAGGGATCGGTGCTCGTGGAGTTCGGCCGCACCCGCGTCCTGTGCGCCGCGAGCGTGACCGAGGGCGTGCCGCGGTGGCGCAAGGGCTCGGGCCTGGGCTGGGTCACCGCCGAGTACTCGATGCTGCCGCGCGCGACGCACACCCGCAGCGACCGCGAGTCGGTGAAGGGGCGGATCGGTGGGCGGACGCACGAGATCAGCCGGCTCATCGGGCGCTCGCTGCGCGCCTCGGTCGACCTGGGGGCGCTCGGGGAGAACAGCATCGCGATCGACTGCGACGTCCTCCAGGCCGACGGCGGCACCCGGACCGCCGCCATCACCGGCGCCTACGTGGCACTGGCCGACGCCGTCGCCTGGCTCGGGGAGCGCGGGAAGCTGGCGAAGAAGGCGCCGCTGGTCCAGTCGGTCGCCGCGGTCAGCGTGGGTGTCATCGACGGCGAGCCGCGGCTGGACCTCGCCTACGAGGAGGACGTGCGCGCCGGCACGGACATGAACGTGGTCTGCACCGGGGACGGCGGCTTCGTCGAGGTGCAGGGCACCGCGGAGGGCGCGGTCTTCGACCGGCCGACCCTCGACGCGCTGCTCGACCTGGCGGTCGCCGGCTGCGCCGAGCTCACCCGCCTCCAGGCCGAGGCGCTGCAGCGCGGACCGGCCGCCCGATGAGCACCCGGCTGCTGCTCGCCACCCGCAACGCCGGCAAGCTCGCCGAGCTCCAGCGCCTGCTGGCCACCGCCGTCCCCGGCGTCGAGGTCATCGGCCTGCGCGACGTCGACGAGTACCCCGAGGCCCCGGAGACCGGGGCGACCTTCGCGGACAACGCGCTGCTCAAGGCGCGCGAGGCGGTGCGGTGCACCGGTCTGCCCGCGGTGGCCGACGACTCCGGGCTCGCGGTCGACGCGCTCAACGGCATGCCCGGGGTGCTCTCGGCCCGGTGGTCGGGCCGGCACGGCGACGACGACGCCAACACCGCGCTGCTGCTCGGCCAGCTCGCCGACGTGCCCGACGAGCGGCGGGGCGCGGCGTTCGTGTGCGCGGCGGCGCTGGTCACCCCCGACGGCACCGAGCGGGTGCTGGAGCGGCAGTGGCGCGGGCGCGTGGTCCACGAGAAGCGGGGGAGCAACGGCTTCGGCTACGACCCGGTGTTCGTCCCGGAGGGGCTCGAGCTGACGTCCGCCGAGCTGGAGCCGGCGGAGAAGGACGCCCGCAGCCACCGCGGCCAGGCGTTCGCGGCGCTGGTGCCGGTGCTGGCCGAGGTGCTGGCGCCCCGCTGAGCCGGTCCGGTGCAGGTCTTCGTGGACGCGGCCCGGACGTTGCGGTTCGCCGACGGCACCCCGGTGACCGCGGCCTCGGGTGTGGCCGCGCTCGGGGACGGCTGGCTGGTCGTGCAGGACGACTCGACGGTCGCCGCCTGGCGCCGGCCGGACGGGGTGGTCACCGTGGAGGTGCTCCCGCCCGTCGAGGGCCTGTGCACCTTCAGCGAAGCCGCGGGTACCAAGCACCTGAAGCCCGACCTGGAGGTGGCCTGCCCGGCGGAGGTGGACGGGGAGCCGGCGGTGCTCCTGCTGGGGTCGGGTTCCACGGTCCGGCGCATGCGGGCGGTGCTGGTGCGGCTCGAGGACGGGCGGCCGGTGGTGCGCTCGGCGGAGCTCGGCCCGGTGTACCGGCGCGTGGCCGAACGCCTGGAGCTGCCGATGGACCACGTGAACCTGGAGGGCGCCAGCCGCCACGGCGACGTGGTGCGCTGGTTCAACCGGGGCAACCTGGCGGCCGGCGTCCGCTCGGCGAGCGTCGACGTGCCGCTGCACGACCTCGTCGCTGCCGTCCTCGGCCGCGCCGATCCCGCCGCGGTCGCCGTGGACCGGCCCCGGCAGTACGAGCTCGGCGAGGTCGAGGGCGTGGGCCTCGCGGTCACCGACGCGGTCGCCCTCCCCGACGGCAGGGTGCTGCTGAGCGCGGCGGCCGAGGACACCCCGAACGCGGTGGACGACGGCCCGGTGGTCGCCACCGCGATCGCGCTGCTGGACGGCGACACGGTCCAGGCGGTCGCGCCCGTCCCCGAGGTGGGCGGCCACGTGCACAAGGTGGAGGGCCTGGCCCTCCGCGGGGTCGAGGGCGGCGAGGTGCACCTGCTGGCCGTCGTGGACGACGACGACCCGGACACCCCGTCGGCCGAGCTGGACCTGCGCGTCGTCCTGGGCTGACCGCCGCGTCAGCCGGCCCGGCGGGGCACCTCGGCGCGCCGCTCGAGCCGGGCGGGCGCGGTCAGCCCGAACAGGACGACGGCGAACGGGGCGAGGAGCACGCCCATCGCGATGCCGACCTGCCACCGGGGCGCCCGCAGCTACCACGCGTTCACCGGAGGAGCCTGCGGGGCCGTGGCGGGCACCGCACCCGTCGTCACCCGGTCGGGGGACCGCCGCGCCGGACGACGCCGCGCAGGACGCGTGCGGGAGGGGGTGTCTGAGTTGAGGACATCGTGCACACCTGTCTCGGGACATCGTTCACACCCTGAGGTGAGGGGTGTGCGATGGGAATGCCGCAGCTGGTCGTCAC